>JACZVE010000152.1 GCA_022572825.1 SAR324 cluster bacterium | reverse complement strand
TACGTTGTCACGTCCGCCATCTGTATGTTCCCCGGCACCGTGGGCTACGTGTATCTCGGCTACGCCGGCCGCGAGGCGCTCATCGGGGGGGAAAATCTGGTGCAGAAGATCAGCATCGCCGTGGGCGTATTCGCCGCACTGGCGTTTCTGCCTTTTGTGGTACGCCGCCTGCGCAATGCGAAGCGCGCACGCGCTTCCTCGCAGTCCACGGCGCCGGCAAACGATGCAAAAAGGGAGACCGGCGACGCCCATTCCGGCTGAGGCATCGGCCAGGACGCCGATGAACCCGGGCCAGCGATGGTGCGGCGCACCTCGTGATTCGTACTCCGCCCCTGCCCCGTTCTCCACATCCCCGTGCGGCGGGCGGCTATCACCACCGTTACGCGTCTCGAACCGCATTGCGCTTGCCACGGCCGACGCAATTCGAGCGGCGCCGTGCTTATACGAGTGAACCGTAGCGTATCGCGCCGAGTGGCCAGCCTACTCCGCCGGGAATAACACCAGCGGCGACGGCTCGAAGCGGATGCCAGCGCGGTCGCCCCGCTTGAGGGGGACCGAATCGCGCAGCAGCGCCTGCACCTGCACACCGGAGGGAAGGGTCAGGGTGCAGAGTGGCTGACCTCCCAGATATTGTACCGCGTGCACCTGGCCATGCGTGACCGCGCCGTTCTCGCTCAGGTGCAGCTCGTTTGGCCGCAGCAGCACGTCCACCGCCCGGGCCGGCGGCGCATTCGGAGGCAGGGGAAAATCACCCAGTTCGGTATGCACCCGATCGCCTTCCACGCGTCCGGGAATGAAGCGGTTGTAGCCGATGAAGCCAGCGACGAAGCGATTGACCGGGCGCTGCAGGATTTCCTCGGGTATGTCCAACTGCTCCAGCCGGCCTCGATTCATCACGGCAAGCCGGTCGCCCATGTTGATCGCCTCCTCCTGGTCGTGCGAGACCAGAATGGCGGTGGTGCCCGACTCCCGCAGGATCGCGCGCACGTCTTCGCGCAGGCTCCGGAGCAGACTGCTGTCGAGGTTGCTGAACGGCTCGTCCAGCAGCAACAGGCGGGGCCTCGTCGCCAGAGCGCGGGCGAGTGCCACTCGCTGTTGCTGGCCACCGGAAAGCTCGTCGGGATATCGCTCCGCCAACTCGGTGAGGCGGCACAGCTCCATCAGGTGCACCAGGCCGCGCTTCTGGGCGTAGCGCTCTTCACGGGCCTGTTCCGTCTCATCGGGCGGCGACGGCTTCCTCAGCCAGCCTGCCACGCGCTCGTAAAGCGAGGCGCTGAGCCCGAACTGCACGTTTTGGCGAACGGTGAGATGGGGAAACAGCGTGTTTTCCTGAAAAACCATGCCGATGTGACGCTGCTCGGGCGCCACCTGCCAGCCCGGACGGCTGATGATCCGCCCGCCCTCGTAGATCTCACCGCGCTCCGGTGACTCGAATCCTGCGATCAGCCGCAGCAGCGTCGTCTTGCCGCATCCGCTCGGCCCCACCAAAGCCAGAATTTCTCCGCGCCGCACGGACAGCGTGAAGTCCTGCACCACCCATCCGGCGTGGGGAAAGCGCTTGCTCAGACCGGCTACGGACAGCGCGGTTTCCGGCGTGGATGCGGGGAGTTGCGAATCGTTCAGCATGGCGGCAGTGCGGGCCGAGCGGAAAACCTGCCTATCGGCGCGGACATTTGCCGTCAGCGTAGCCATGCCGGCGGGTGGTGGCAAGGGCAGCGACCGACGGCCCGCCCGCCCCCGCTTGCGGCGCCCGGCGCTCAAGCGCGAACCCATTACCCAGCCCCCCGGGAAGCGGAACGGGGGCCGGCAGCCGCCGCGCCAGGCCGCGCACCTGCGATGCTGCGGCTCAGGACGATGACCGGCAGCAGACCCGCTAAGACGATCGCCAGCGCCGCCGGGGCGGCTTCAGGAAACAGCTCGTAGGACACCCGCTCGTAAACATAGGTAGCCAGCGTGTCGAAATTGAACGGCCGCAACATCAGCGTCATGGGCAGCTCCTTCATGCCGTCCACGAACACCAGCATGCCTGCCGTCAGCACGCTGCCCCGCATCAGCGGCAGATGCACCCGCCAGAGCGTTGCCGCAGGCCTGCTTCCCAGGGAGCGGGCGGCATCATCCATGCGAGGGGTGATCTTGGTCAAGCTGGCTTCCAGCGTACCGAAGGAAAGGGCCAGAAAACGCACCACGTAGGCGAAGGTGAGCGCGGCCACCGTGCCGCTCAACAGCAACCCCGTGGAGATGCCAAAGGCATCACGCATGAAGGCATCCACGGCATTGTCCAGCCGCGTGGCGGGGATCAGCACCCCGATCGCCAACACGGCACCGGGTACGGCATAGCCGATGGAGGCTATCCGGGTGGCGGCCCTGACCAGACCTCCGCTCCCCAGCCGCAGCCCATAGGCCATGGACAGCCCCACGGCGATCGCTGTTGTGGCGGCCAGCGAAGACACCAGCAGGCTGTTCGCCATCGCCGTCGCCAGCCCGACGTGCAGCGATTTCCCCAGGGTTGCCAGGCTATAGCGCAGCAGAACGCCGCCCGGCAGCAAGAATCCCAGCAGGATCGGCGCCAGGCAGGCGGCGAACGCCAGGCCGGCCAGCGGTGCGCGCAACTCGTAACCGGGCAGCGGCCGCCCTTTGCCGGAGGCGGTGTGAAAACGCCTGCTGCGCCGCGCGGTGCGCTCCAGCCAGATCAGCACGATGACGAACGTCAACAGCACGGTGGCGAGCTGCGCCGCAGCGGGCGCGTTGTTCATGCCGAACCAGACGCGGTAGATGCCCACGGTGAAGGTGGGCACGGCGAAGTATTCCACCGTGCCGAAATCGTTGAGCGATTCCATGACCGCCAGCAGCACGCCGATCACGATGGCAGGACGGGCGAGGGGCAGCGCGACGGAGCAGAAACTGCGCCAGGGCCCCTGCCCCAGGCTGCGCGCCGCCTCCAGTACGCCCACCGACTGCTCCAGGAGGGAGGCGCGGCACAGCAGGTACACGTACGGATAGAGCACCAGGGTCATGAAAGCGATCGCGCCGCCCAGGCTGCGCACCTCGGGAAACCAGTATTCCGCCTTGGATTGCCAGCCGAACAACGCCCGCACCCATCCCTGAACAGGACCGGCGAACTCCAGCAGATCGGTGTACGCGTAGGCCGCCAGATAGGTCGGCATGGCCAGCGGGAGCAACAACGCCCACTGAAAGACCCACCGCCCCGGAAAGCGGCACATGGTCACCAGCCAGGCCGTCCCCACCCCGATGACCACCACGCCGACCCCGACGCCCAGCGCCAGACCCAGCGTATTGAACACGTAGCCGGCCAGCACCGTGGAGGCCAGGTGCGCCCACAACCCCTGGCTGGATTGCAGCGCAATCGCCATGACGGCCAGCACGGGGCCGGCCACCACCGCCGCGATCAATACCACCCCCACCGCCCAGCGGTTCGGAAGGCGCAGATAAATGCGGCGCCGGACGGGGTATGCCAGGGGAGGGGGCTGGATGGAATGCATGCGCGATGCGGGAGCGGCGGCTCAGGGAAACCCCACCCGGTCATAGATTCGGATCGCCTTGGCCCGGTTCCTCGCGATCACCTCCAGGCTCAGCGGGTCCGCCTTGAACCTGCCCCACGATGCGACCAGCTCGGACCAGGCAACACGTGGATTGACGGGATATTCGAAGTTCTGCTCGGCGTACATGCGTTGGGCCAACTCGCCGGTGAGGAACTCCAGCAGTGCAAGCGCCTGCTTCCTGTGCGGCGCATGCCGCGCGATGCCGGCTCCGCTGATATTGACGTGGGCGCCCCGGCCGTTCTGGTTGGGAAACACCAGATAAACGGCTTTCGCCCATTGCGACTGCTCCTTGTCTTGCAGCATCTTGCCCATGTAGTAGGAGTTCACCAGGGCGATGTCGCACTCCCCCGCCTCGATCGCTTTCACCTGCGCCCGGTCGTTGCCCTGCGGCTTGCGGGCCAGATTTCCTTTGATGCCCCGCGCCCACTGCTCCGCCTTCTGCTCCCCGTGATGGGCAATCATGGCGGCCAGCAGCGCCACGTTGTAGACATGCTGGGAGGAGCGCGTGCAAATGCGCCCCTTCCACTTAGCGGAGGCCAGCTCCTCGTAGGTGGTGACCTCGCCGGGCTTCACCCGTGCCTTGGAGGCGTACACGATGCGCGCGCGCACGGTGAGCCCATACCAAAGCCCGTCCGGGTGGCGGTATTGCGGGGGTACGTTGGCCAGCAGCCGGGGCGTCCGCACCCCCTGCAGAACACCTGCCTCCACCGCGTCGCTGAGGCGGCCGATGTCCACGGTGAAAATCATGTCCGCCGGGCTGTTGCGGCCCTCCTGCTTCAGGCGCTCGATCATTCCCCTTCTGGCAAATACCACGTTGACCTTGATCTCCGTTTCGCGCTGGAAGGCCTCGAACAGCGGCTTCAGCAAAAACGGCTGGCGATAGGAATAGACGTTGACTTCCGCGCCCCGGCCAGGCGGCGCGATTGCCGCCGCGACCAACAGCGCGACAAGGACGGAAACGGCCGTACATCCGTGGCGCCGATGACGAACCATCGTTGTTGCCGGTCTTACGATCATCCTCTCGCCAAGCTCCGGGCACCGGCGACTGGATTCTTAGAGACCCCTGCGAAAATCAGATTCGCAGATTTCGCCGATTTGACAGATTGCAATCAAGCCCCATCCCCACCCTTCGGCATCCCCCCGCGATCTTCCCACTCCCCGTCCATGAATTCGGGGAAGGGTTCTGACGCACCAACATCATTAGGCTATGTATGCGGAGCCAAAGGGATAGGCACATACTAAAAGAAACGGCGCAATCCGTGTAAAAAAGACTGCATCGCCATATATGCAGAGCTCTCAAATGGTTTTCAATTCTGTAATGAGACTGGGTCTCATTCGATGCAATCGTTAGCCGGCTGTTCGCTAATTGTCAATTATTATCTTCGAAATCAATTATGTATTGAGACTCAATCTCATATGAACAGCGACGAACCTCCGCAGCGCACGGGGTGAATTCGCCCCCGCGGGGGCAAGGGACGCTGCCAATGGGGAAAATCAGAGCGAGCGATCAGGCAGAGACGGCACCACCAGGGGATCTAGGGCGCGCCCTGCACGCATTTGCTGCACAAACCGAATATACGCAACGAGTGATAGGTCTCGCGGAAGCCAAAATTGTCACAGATTTCCCGCTGCAGGGCCTCCAGCCGATCGTTGTGAAACTCGATCACGTTGCCGCAACGGTTGCAAATCAGATGGTCGTGGTGGGTGCCTGGCGTGACCTGCTCGTAGAACGAGCGCGGCGTGCCGAAATCCAGCTTTTCCACCAGCTGGCACTCCCGCAGCAATTCCAGGGTGCGATAGACCGTGGCGCGGGAGACCCGCGTGTGGTTGATTTTAAGCCGCTCGACCAGGTCATCCGCTTCGAAGTGGCCCGGATCGCTGAATATCTCGTCCACGACGGCTTGGCGCTGGCGGGTTACTTTGAGATTCTTCCGGGCGAGGAACTCCACGAAGGCCACCTTTTGCAGCGGCGTGCCCGCAGTGCCTTCCCGTTGCCTTACGAAAGATGGACTCCGCGAAGTTTCCACGGTCGCCGTTGCCACGGGGTTGATGCCGCGCGGGCATGCACGCTCGGCCCATGCGTGTGCGAGCGCCCGCTGCTTTCGCGCCTCCCGCCGTTCATCGACACGTCAGCGCTACTACGACAGCATATCACACCGCCGACGGGAATCCAGCAGGGTTTGCCGCTCGCCGCTCTTGACCGGCTTGCGCCTCCTCGGATACAATATAAGGTTATGAATTAACGTGGTTTTTTACGATGACGGGATAGCGCCTCAAGGGCCCGCAAGTCCTGTACGCACAGTCAATTGCACGGTCAGTTGCACCGTTCATTGCACGGTCGCTGACAGCCAGGAACCGACGACAGGCGAACACCATGGCAACCAGCAAAGCGCGGCCAAAGGATGCAAGGCAACAGGAAGCGCAGCCGGGGGACGGTGCCCAGGATCGGGGCGACGTGTTTCCGTTTCAGGCGGAGATGCAGCAACTGCTGCAGATCCTCATCCACTCACTGTACTCGGAGCGCGAGATATTCCTGCGGGAATTGATCTCCAACGCAGCGGACGCGCTGAACCGGCTCAAGTTCCGCACGCTCACCGACGCCAATGTGCAGGACAAGGATGCCGAACTGGAGATTACCCTGGAGATCGACCCGAGCGGCAAGGCGCTGACCGTCTCCGATACGGGCATTGGCATGACCCGCCAAGAGGTGATCGAGAACCTGGGCACCATCGCCCGCTCCGGCACGCTGGAGTACGTCAAGCAGCTATCCGCCGCCGAGCCGGGCAGGCGCATGGACCTGATCGGGCAGTTCGGCGTGGGCTTCTATTCGGTATTCATGGTAGCGCGGCGCGTGGTGGTCGACAGCCTCCCGGCCGACCCAGGCGCGGAGCCCGTGCGCTGGATCTCCGAGGGACAGGGCCAGTACTCGGTGTCGCCGGGAGAACGAAAGCGGCGCGGCACGTCCATCCGCGTCGAGCTCAAGGAGGAGGCCGAGGAGTTCGTCAACGCCTCGCGGGTGGAAGGGATCGTGCAGCGCTACTCCAATTTCATCCCCCATCCGATCCGCCTCGATGGGCGCCGGCTCAACGTGCAGGAAGCGATTTGGACGCTGCCCAAGAGCGAAATCGAGCCCGCGCAATACGCGGAGTTTTACAAGTTTCTCACTCACGGTACGGAGGAACCGCTGCAGACGATCCATCTCTCCATCGACGCCCCTGTACAGTATCGGGCGCTGCTGTATGTGCCAACGCGGCTCACCAACGAGGTGCTCTACAGCCCACAGCCCGTCGGCGTGGAACTTTACGCCAACAAGGTGTTGATCCAAAGCGGCAGTCAGGAGCTGTTGCCTCAGTATCTGCGCTTCCTGCGCGGCGTGGTGGACACCGAAGACCTGCCGCTCAACGTCTCGCGGGATACCGTGCAAAACAACCCGCTGCTGGCGCGGCTGAGGCAAAGCCTCGCGGGCCGGGTGCTGCGGGAGCTGGGCAACCTGGCCCAGAGCGACGCGGATACCTACCGGCAGTTCTGGCTGCAGTACGGCAAAGTGCTCAAGGAGGGACTTTCCGGGGATTCGGCGAACAGGGAGCGGCTGCTGGAGCTGGCGCGCTTCAACTCGTCGAACTGCGGGAGCAGCGAAGAACTGACGACCCTGAAGGATTACGTCTCACGCATGCAGGAAGGACAGAAGAAC
>JACZVE010000151.1 GCA_022572825.1 SAR324 cluster bacterium | reverse complement strand
CCCGCGACTCGCAAACGTTCCAACGCGCGACTCGCAAACGTTTCAACCCGCGACCCGCAAACGTTTCAACGCGCGACTCGCAAACGTTTCAACGCGCGACTCGCAAGCGATTCAGCCCCAACACCCCAAAGGAATACATTCTAAGCCATTCGACTGCGGGCGGTGGCTGGGCGCGGGTTCAGCCTTCGGGGGCGTCCTGGTCGTAGCGCGGCACATCGTCGCTGAGTAGCAGCCAGGGCAGGCGATCGGCGTGGTAGATGTGTTGCCGGGGGACGAAGTCCTCCGGACGGTCCAGGGTGCCCACCGTCACGGACAGCTTCTCGGGGGTCGCGTCCCATTGAAACACCAGCGGCGAGCCGCACCGTCCGCAGAACAGCCGCGTCGCCTCCCGCGATGAGCGGAATGAGACCGGCGTGCCTTGCAGCCAGGCAAAGTTCCCGGCGGACACGTCCGCCCATGCCACCACCGGTGCGCCGCCGGCCCGGCGGCACATCGAGCAGTGGCAATACTCCACCCCCATGGGCGCTCCCGTGATGCGGTAGCGCACCGCGCCGCACAGGCAGCCGCCTTCCCTTAGTTGCTCGGCCATGGCTCGTGAGCTCGCTTTATCGTTCCCGGTTACGACGCGCCTTTTTTCGCCGCTCCCGCGATGGCGGCGATCTTGTCGGCGAAGTCGACCTGGCTGTCGTCCTGGGGCTGATAGCCGATTTTCTCGCGGGCATTGACGATGCTCCAGAAGCCGTGGGTGTTGCCGCTCGTGCCGTAGACCACCAGAAAGGGCACGCCGTGCTCGTCTTCGATGTTCTCCGCCTCCACCATCTTGACGGCCTGCTGCACCTGGTCGCGCCGGCTCAGGTAGGCCCCCAGGGCGCGGTGCATGCCCTTGATGTCGCCGGGCTTGACGCGGTCGATATCGTCGTCGCGCGGACCGCCGATGCGCCACTGCACCACCTCCAGCTTCCTGCCGTCCACCTGGCCGGTGGCGAACACGAAGCCCAACAGCTCATAGGCGGCCTTGGCCCAGCCGTACCAGTTGTCCGAAAGCGGCGTCATGTCCGGCGTGACCACATCCAGCTTGTCGGCCCAGATGAGGCGCTCGTAGTAGTCCGCCGCGTGATTCGAGCTGGCCACCACTACCCGCCGGACCCCCTCCTCGTGCGCGACCTTGTAAACGTTGTAGGCCATGCCCACGTTGGCGTACTCGGCGCGGAACCTGGCATCCGTGGTGTCCTGCCAGGTGGTGGCGCCTTTGTCGCCCAGGCTGACGAAGCCGCAGTGAATCACCGCATCGGCTCCCCGAAAATGCGCGCGGTAGGCGTCGCGGTTCGGGTCCGCGAGGTCGCAAACGACCAGGCCGGGCACTTCCCGGCCGTCCCGGGTGGTGGCGCGCACGTCCAGCGCCACCAGATCCCAACGCGCCCGCAACTCGTCGTACATGCGCTGGGCAATGTAGCCGGCGGCCCCGGTGAGCACTACACGTTTTTTCGCCATGCCTTTCGCTCCCTTGCTGCCATTCGGTTCGGGCGCCCGGCTTGCAGCCGCCCGCGATTACCGCTACAGCTACCTCCAACGCGGCTCATTGGCAATCGCTCAACGACGTCTGCGCCCGCGCGAACGGAAAGGCCGGCAGGCACAGCCGGCACGGAGGGGCCGGCCGACGCGGTACCTGGGCGGTAGGCGGGCCCTGCCCGATGGCAATCGCATTGGCTACAGGTGGGTTCAAAGCTACGGAAAGACCCGCAGGTGGATGATGCAAACCTCACCCCCGCCGTCTGCCGGGTACCGCTTGCGAGTCGCGCGCTGCTTCCCTGCTGGGGGCGTTGGGGGAGACACGCGCGACTCGCAAGGGAGAATCGTGCGACTCGCAAGCGATTCAGCCCCCAACCTGCCGGAGGCATTAAATCACAGCGCTTTTAGCGAGAGCATAGAAGCCAATCGCATCGCTGCGTATTTTGGCTGAGCTTCTGTGACAGAACACGATCTAGAGAGCAGCGCGCGTGCTGGAGAAGATCGTCTCCGGAGGCCAGACGGGGGTCGACCGCGCGGCGCTGGACGCCGCACTCGCGCTGGGCGTACCCTGTGGCGGCTGGTGTCCCCGCGGCCGCAGGGCGGAAGATGGCGAGATTCCTCGGCGATATCCGCTCCGGGAAACCCCTCTGCCCAATTACGAGCAGCGTACTGAATGGAACGTGCGCGATTCAGACGGCACGCTGGTGCTCACCCGCGGCCCGCCCTCCGGAGGGACGGCGTTGACGCTCGCCATCGCCGAGCGGTTGGGACGCCACTGCCTGCGGATGGATATTGCCCAGGCGCAGGAGGGCGTATTGCGCGACTGGCTGACCCAACACGGCGTGCGCGTGCTCAATGTCGCAGGACCGCGGGAAAGCGAATGCCCCGGAATCCACGCCCTGGCGCGGGCGTTCCTGGATCGCGCGCTGGCCGCCCATAAGTGCTAACCTACGTCCCATACTCTACGTAACCGCCGATGAACACGGACGACCACGAGCGGCAATGTCCATTTACACGACACTTGACCTGGATTCCTGGCTTTCCTGATATGCCCGGCCTGGAAATCGCCGCTTGCGCCGTTGCACGATCGGCCGGGGCGGGGTAATCTGTTGGCGAACGACGTATTTCCTCACAGCACCTGTCCTGGGAGGCGCGCCGCCATGTCCGTCGACCGAGCACAAGACGCTGGCAAGCGCTACCAACGGAGCCAGCCGCAGCCGGACGCCGTTGTGGGGCTGCCGCCGGAGCTGCTGGCCGAGCTGGGTGCTTCGGCGCTATCCGTCGAGGAGTGCCGCGCAGCCCTGGTGCGCCTGGGCTACTGTACCGCCGGGCATCCCGCCGTGACGCTGGAGCTGTACGGTGGGCTCCGCCTGAAGACCGGCTGGGATCTGCTGCCGCTGCACGCGAATACGGTCGGCGAGGCGGTGGAAATCCTGCGGCGCATCCATCCTAAGGCCGCGCGGCTGCTGCCCGCGCCCGTTGAGATCGAAAAGCACTTCCGCTTTGCCATCAACGGCAGCGCTGTCACCGGGGAGGTCAGCCACCGGCTGCGTGACGGAGACCACATCGTGCTGTTCAGTGCGTCGGTGGGGGGATGAGGGGATGAAGGGCGTACACGGTCGCTACCTGCGCATCGACCTGGGCGACGGTTCCACCCAGCCCGTTTCCCTGGCGCCGGAGATATACCGGCGCTATGTGGGCGGCATCGGGCTGGGCACCTGGCTGCTGCTGCGCGAAGCGCCGGCGGCGTACCCGCCATTGAGCGCGGAAGCGCCCCTGGTGTTCGCCTTCGCGCCCCTGGCCGGAACGGCCCTCAACACCTCCGCCAAGGCCGCCGTCCTGAGCAAATCTCCGCTTACCGGACGCCTCAACGATGCGATGATGTCCTCCGGCTTTGCGCTGTCGGGCAAGGGCACGGGCTGGGACGCCTTCGTCCTCACCGGCGCCTGCCGGGAGTGGAGCGTGCTGTTTATCGATGCTTCCGGCGTTACGCTGCGGGAGACGCCCGAACTGACGGGGCTCAGTGCCGAGGAGGCGGCCGGCCGCCTCAAGGCGGATTGGGGGGAGGAATGGGACGTGGTGGCTATCGGTGTGGCCGGTGAGGGGCAGCTCCCCTTCGCCCTGGTCAGCCACGATGGCCGCCATGCGGGACGCGGCGGCACCGGCGCCGTCATGGGCGCCAAGCGGCTCAAGGCACTGGCCGTGCGCGGCAGTGATATGCCGCCGGTGGCCCATCCGCAAAAGCTCGGCGTCTTGCGCGAGACGCTCAAGCTCTCCAGCCTGGGAGCGGGCACGGAAAAATACCGCACGACCGGCACGTTGGGCAACCTGCTGGTGTTCAACCGCATCGGCATCCTGCCCACCCGGAACTTCAGCGCCAATCGGGACGAGCAGGCGCACCAGCTTTCCGCGGAGGGCCTGTTCTCGCAAAACAAGGTGCTCCGCGCCACCTGCGCGGACTGCATGATCGGCTGCGAGAAGCGCTTCGTCAACAAGGACGGCTCGTCGACCCGGCTGGAATACGAGAACGTGTTCGCCCTGGGCTCGCTGCTGGGTATCTGGGAGCTGGAGACCGTGCTGGAGGCGTCGCGCCTGTGCGACCACTACGGACTGGATACCATCACCATGGGCGGCACGCTGGCCTTTGCGATGGAGTGCGTGGAAAAGGGTCTGCTGCAAGAGCCGGAGCTGCGCTTTGGCGATGGCGGGGTTTTGCTGGATGCCATCCACCGTACCGTCCGGGGCGAGGGCTACGGCCAGTTGCTGGCGCTGGGCTCGCGAGCGCTTTCCCGCCGCGTGGGCCAGGGTTCCGAGGCCTTCGCGCCTCACGTCAAGGGGCTGGAGATTCCCGGCTATCACCCGGCCGCCCTGCAGACGCTGGGGTTGGGGCTGGCGGTGGGTACGCGGGGTGCGGATCACAACAAGAGCGGGGCCTACGACCTGGACCTCTCGGGAAACGTGGACCGCTTCCAACTGGACGAGCAACGCATTGAGGCCATGATCGACCTGGAAAACCAGGCCGCCGTGATCGACTCGCTGATTCTCTGCAAGTTCGTCCGCCGTGCGCTGGGCGACCTGTACGAGGACGGCGCCGCCATGCTCGCCGCGCTCACCGGGGAGCCGTTCACCCCAGAGGGACTGCGCGATTCGGCCCGAGAAATCCACGACCTGAAGAAGCTGTTCAACCAGCGCCAGGGATGGCAGGCGCAGGAGGACACGCTTCCCGCCCGCTTTTTTACGGGATCCGAGGCGGGCGATCCTGCCGGCGGCGATAAGGGCGTCGCAGGCATTGACGCCGGGCAGTTCTACGGCGCCCGCGCCCAGTATTACGCGCTGCGCGGCTGGACGCCGGAGGGACGCTGCCAGCCCGATTCCTCCGTGCTGGCATCGCTGCACCCGTCCGCCTGAGGTGCGCGGCGCGAGCCTGATCATCAGGCGCTTCCGTGCCTGCATCACCCCCTTCCGCCGACCGCCAAGCGCGCTCTCAAGCTGCCGGGGCCTGCGCCGCAAGGCGCTTGGCCAGCGCGCGGATGTAGTCGCGGCCCTGCGCACCGTTTTCCATCACCGCCAGCCACGATGCGGGCAGCGCTTCCGCGCCGAAATACGCGCCCGCGATACCGCCGGCCATCGCACCCTGCGTGTCGCTGTCACCCCCCGTATTGACCGCCACCTCCACCGCTTCGCGCAGGCTCGCAGCGCTGAGGGCGGCGCCGATGGCGATGGGCACCGATTCCACCGCCCGCAGGGTCGCCTCGAACGAGCCGGCCAGCGCCTCGGCCCGTGCCCTGGGGGTCAGCCGCGGCAGGCCGCTCAACGGATCGAGCCGTGCCAGGGGCGCCGCCATGGGTGTATCGCGCAGCGCGGGCATGGCCAGCAATCGTTCCAGCACGGACCGCATCTCCAGCGCTTGCCCGCTGAACCGCGAGCGCGCAGCCAGCGCGGCGCAGCAGGCCACGGCAACGGCGCCGCCGATCGCTTCCGGATGGTGGTGCGTGGTGCGGCAGGCGGCGTCGGCGCGCTCGGCCACCTCTGCCGGATCGCGGCTGAAGTATACACCCAGCGGCGCGATGCCCATCGCTCCGCCGTTGCCGAAGGAGGGACGGCTGAGTGCCTGCGCGGGGATTTCGCCCGCGCGCAGGCGGCGCAGGGCCTCCCCCGTGCTGCTGCCGTAACCTCGCCAAGGCTCGTAGTTCGCCGCGAACCGCTGGGCCAGCAACCCCGCCGGCAACGCGTCGTCCTCGGCCAGCGCTTGCAGAATGCCCACCATGAGCTGCGTGTCGTCCGTGTACGTACCGGCGGGAAAACGCACCCCGGCCTCCATCTCCGCTACCCAGCCCGTATGCTGGGCGATCGTCGAGAGGTGCAGCCCCTCCACCGGTGCGCCCAGGGCGTCCCCCGCGAACAGTGCCAGGGCGGAGCCGGCCAGGCTGTCTTCCATGAGCTGCTGAAGGTCACCGTTCATAGGCGCCAATGCGCTCCCCGCCGGGAGACTACGGCAATGCAGGGTGCGCGGATTTCGAAGATGCCATGGGCTTGCAGGATGCGGCTGAACGCACCCGTGAATCTATGCGTGGGGTGTGGGGGGGACGCATCGCTTGCGTGTCGCGCGTTGAATCGCTTGCGAGCCGCGCGATTCTTCCCCCACAGATATTAATTTTCAGGCCGCTGGTGGTTTTCTATTCAAATCCGCCCAATCCGCGTAATCTGCGGACAAATTCGCCTGCCATTATTCCCACGTCAATGGATAATTCAGGAGCATGCGCACCATGAGCGATCCAGAAATCCACGAGGTCTATGCCGTCAAGTACGGCACGATGCAAAACCGGCAGCGTCACGACAACTTCATCGCCGCCGATCCGCACGACGGGCCTATGCCCCTGGACTACTTCGTGTGGGCGATCGTTAACGGCAACCGCACGATCGTCGTGGATACCGGCTTCGATCCCGAGGAGGGACGGCGCCGCAAGCGGGAGATTCAACGCCTGCCCCGCGAAGGATTGTCCATGCTGGGCATCGACGCGGCCACCGTGCAGGACGTGGTGATCACCCACATGCATTGGGACCACGCGGGCACGCTGGATGACTTTCCCCAGGCACGCTTTCACCTGCAGGAACTGGAGCTGGCCTACACCACCAGCCGCCATATGTGCCACCGGCCCTTCCAGCATTCCTACAGCGCGGAGCACGTCTGCGGCGTGGTACGGCGGCTGTTCGAAGGCCGGGTGGTGTTCCACGAGGGCGAGGCGGAGATCGCGCCCGGCGTTTCCGTGCACCACATCGGCGGACACACGATGGGCATGCAGTGCGTGCGGGTGTTGACCAAGCGGGGCTGGGTGGTGCTCGCGTCCGATTCCGCCCACTTCTACGAGAACATGGAACGCACCGCGCCCTTCCCCATCGTCTATCACCTTGGCGACATGGTGCAGGGTTACGCAAAGCTGAATCAGCTCGCCGAATCGCCCCGCCACATCATACCCGGCCACGATCCATTGGTGATGGAGCGCTACCCGGCGCCCAATGGGGCCATGGAGAAGGTCGTCGCCCGTCTCGACGTGCCGCCGAAAGGGTAGCCCGGAATATTCACAAACTTAGTATCATATTTATATTGTAGTGTATATAAACAGTTTGTTATAACATTATGTAAAGTCGTCGGAAGGGTCCAATCCGTCGCTCCCGATATTCGGATGCACCCATTTCATCCAGCCCCTCAGGGGGCTTTTGCCCGCCGACCACCCGCAGCAGCCGGTCCTGACACCTGTCGAAGGGG
>JACZVE010000150.1 GCA_022572825.1 SAR324 cluster bacterium | reverse complement strand
CCAGCCGCCGCTGCCCCGGGGCCAGGCGCCCCAGTCCGCCGGGCATGAACAGGCCCACCAGCACGATCACCAGGCCCAGCATCGCTCCCTGCAGATGGGCCACCTTGGTCCAGATCACCTCCTCGGCCGCGTAGAGAAAAACCGCGCCCAGCACGGGCCCGATCAGCAGACCGCTACCCCCCAGCATGGCCATGGCGATGGGCGTCAGGGCGATCTTCAGACCGTAGACCTGACCGGGATCGATGAAGTTGATGTTCCAGGTGTACAACCCGCCCATCAAGCCGGGAAAGACGCTGCTGAGCATCAGCGCCTGGGCCTTCACGCGGAAGGTGGGCACCCCGAAGTCCCGCGCCACCTCCTCGTCCTCCCGGATCGTCTGCATGGCCAGCCCCAGCCGCGAGCGCCCCAGCAGCCAGGTGGCCAGCAGCACCGCGGCCACCACCCCCAGCGAGAGGTAGTACACGGGCACGACCCGGTCCGCCGGAGCGATCTTGAGGCCGTTGGAGCCGCCGGTCAGCCAGCCCAGATTGATGGTGAGGTGCTCCATCAGCTTGAGCAGGCCGAAGGCGGCCAGCGAGAAGTATGCGCCCCGCAGGCGAAAGAACGGGTAGCTGATCAGGGCCGCGAACGCCACCACCAAGCCCGCCGCCAGCACCAGCGAGCCCAGCAATCCCGCCCCCTGGTTGAACAGGATGCCGAAAGCGTAGGCCCCCACGCCAAAGAAGGTGATGTGGCCCAGGTTGATGTAGCCCATCTGGCCACCGACGATGTCGTAGCTCTGGGCCAGTACGATGTTGAGGAATAGGAAGGTGAGCACCTGCAGCCAGTAGTTGCGCGCGTCGATCTGGGCAAGGGGCAGCAGCACCAGCATGCCCGACAGCGCCAGCAGCACCAGGTGGGGCTTCCTCATCGCACCAAACCTACTTGCCGAACAGCCCCCTGGGGCGGATCAACAAGACCAACACGAGTAGCAGAAAGGCCACGGTCTGGCCCCAGGCGGGCTGATAGAAGCCCACGAAGGATTCGCCCAGCCCGATGATGATGGCCCCGAGCGCCACGCCCAGAAAGCTGCCCAGGCCCCCCATCACAATGATGCAGAGATACTTGAGGGTCAGCGGCAGGCCGATGTTCGGCGCCACGTAGGAGTTAATGACCTCGAACCCGCCCGCCACGGCCGCCAGCACCGTCCCGATGCCGAATGCAATGGCGTTGATGCGCTCCGTATTGACGCCGTTGAGCAGCGCCCCGCGCCGGTTTTGCGTGACCGATTGCACGGCCAGGCCGAGGAACGTGCGTTTGAGAAACAGGTACAGCCCCACGATCAGGGCCAGCACCAGGGCGAACATCACCAGTTTCAGCCTGGGCAGGTACACGTTGCCGATCACCAGCGTGGGCAGGAACAGATCCACGCTTTTCTCGTACTGCGTGCCCTGCGAGGCGAAGTCCGCCGCATCCTCCAGGATCAGCGCCGCCCCCAGCGTCACCAGCACGGCGGAGGCCAGCCGCACGTGCTCCTTGCGCCCGGCGAGGGGCTTGATGAGTCCCTTTTCGAACAGGTATCCGGCCAGGAAGAAAACCGGGGTGACGATGGCCACGAGCAGGAACGGGTTCCAGGCGAGGGTCTCGTAGAGCACATAGACCAAAAACCCGGAGACCATCAAAAACTCGCCATGGGCGAGGTTGAGCACCCCGCTCACGCCGAAGATCAGGGAAAGCCCGCAGGCCGCCAGGGCATACACGCCGCCCAGCAACACCCCGTTGATGATCAGTTGCGCCAGGATGGTCGCATCCATCACCACCTGCCGGCCTTGAACTCGTGCACTTTCACCCCTTTATCCAGCGGCCACAGAGAGACGTGTTTGCCGCCCTTGATCTGCGTCGGCCAGGGATGCAGTGTCCCATAGCCCTGCTGATCGTGCTTCACCACCAGCTCTCCGCCGTACATGGACAGGTTGGTGTCCCACATCGCTTTGCGCACCGCCTCCGGATCCAGTGTGCCGGCGCGGCGGAGGGCGTCCTCGATGCGCTTGTAGGTGACGTAGCGGATGCCGGATTCGGAGAACTGCCAGGGTTCGAAGCCGGCCTTCTTGCACAGCGCGAAATATTCCTTGTGGTCCACGGTGTCGCCGTCAAAGGAATACATGGAGGAGACGATGTTCTCCGCGGAGCGGCCCATGGCCTTGATCACGGGTACCGGCATGTGGCCCACGACCATATCCTTCGGGTTGAGCCCCAGCTCGCGGGCCTGCTTGAGGAAGCCGATGCTCATGGGTGGGGGCAGGGCCTCGATGAACACCACGTCCGGGTTCTTCTGCTTGATGGCGAAGATAACCGAGGAGAAGTCCTTGATATCCTTGGGCACGATGTTCTGATAGACGATCTGGAATCCGGCCTTCTTCAACCAGTCGCCGAAGCCCTCCATGGCCTGGTTTTCGTGCAGGTTGTCCCGTGACAGCAGCGCGAAGGTCTTCACGCCGCCTTTCCTGGCGTAAAACTCCGCATGGCGTTTGTACTCCCATTGCGCCGGCGCCAGAGGCGTCGTGCGCCATCGGTTGGCGGTTTCGAACAAGACGGAGTCGCTGGCCTCGACCATGAAGAACGGCAGGTTATGCGTGACGGAGGCCTGCAATGCGGCGTTGGTCAGGAAGCTGGAAAACGGCCCGATGAACAGATCCACCTTGTCCACCGCCGCCAGGCGCTCGTAGAACTTCAGAGCGGTGGGCGGACTGGTCTGGTCGTCGTAGATGACGACCCGGATGGGCAGTGCCTTGCCCAGATCCTTCAGGTAGATGCCGCCGCGGGCATTGACCTGCGCGGCCCATGCCTCGGCCAGCGCCCCGAAGGGCTTGGTGATGCCCTGGAACCGGCCGGATTTGGACAGGGTGCCGCCAATGACGATCTCGTTCTTCATCTGGCCCAGAGCGCCCCTGCCCAGGGGGATCGTCACCAACCCGGCGGAGGCGGCCGCGAGGGAAAGGAATTTCCTGCGGCCCAGAACGTGGCGTCCCCGATCGTGCGTGTCGTGCGTATTCATGCAAACCTCCCCACAGAGGGTTCGTGACGGCGAAGCGGGTTAGATGCAATGGGGTTCATTTGCGATGTGCTTCATTTAAATACGGAAGCGGGAATAGGTTGATAAATTTTCCGAACCCTTCCCAGCCACGGGCTCGGGACGGGCGAGACGGGCAACTGCCGGGCCCCCCTCAAGGACACGGGAAATGCCGCGATCCTGAGCGGCGAGCTTGTCCTGAGGGCGTCGAAGGGCGCTCCAGAGCCCGTCGCAGGAAAAGGCACGCCTATCCACAGCGGAACCGTCCCCACCCCTCGTCCCGGATCGTTACCGGCGCCGGCATTATGAACCGTGGCAGGTTAAGCCGAAAGCGCTGATAGATCAATCGGTTTTTGCCGCACACCGCACCCGCCGCCGCTCAATTGCCGGAGTCCGGCGAAGGATTCCCAGCCGCCATGCCGGCCGCCGCCGAGGAGGGCAATGCCCGGCGGGCGCTGTTGCTCGCCCTTGCGACACCGGCGGGCCTCATCCTTTCACCGGCCGCATCAGCACGTTGGCGTTGCCACTGCCGGAGGAGGGCCCATAGCCGAAGACCTCGCCGCGCCACCTCTCTGCAGCGTCCCCCGCCAGCGTTCCCAACAGCGTGGCCAGGTGCCGCCCCCCCACTTCCACCACGGCGGAATTGGCGAATTCGGGCAGCCATTCTTTCGCTTCGGCGACTTCCCCCGCAACGAGCAGGTCGATGAAGCGCCTGTCCAGCTGCCGCCGCTCAGGGGTGGGCCACTGCTCCGGCCCGCGCACCAGCGCATGGGAAAGCGCGCCGCTGGCGATGAACAGCACCCGCCGATCCGCAGCTTGTGCCGCCGCGCGAAGGGCCTCGCCCGTGGTGTGACATTCTTCCAGGGTAGCCGCCATGCAGGTGCCCAGCAGCACCACGGGCAGTTCCGCCTCGGGATCGGCGTACAGCAGCGGCACCAGCGAGCCGTAGTCCCACACGAAGTGCGGGGTCTCATTGCGGCGGGCCGGCACGCCGCGCTCGGCGATCGCGTCCACCAGCGCCACGGCGAAATCCGGATCGCCTGTACGCCGATAGGGCAGGCCGGGGATGAGGTCCGGCGCCTCGCTGGCGACGCACTGCCCCTCGTGCACGGGCTGACAGGTGACGTACCAGCTGAACGTCGTCAGCCAGTGCGCCGATTGTACAACCAGCACGTCGGGCCGTGCCTCGCGCAGCCGCTCGCCCATCTGCCGGGCGCCGCCCGCCAACTCCGCCAGGAACGCCGGTTCCTGCGCCGCCATGCGGGGCGAGTGGGTTGCCAGTGCCCCGCCGATGATGCCACCTGCCATGCTCAGTCTCCCGAGTCGTTGGAAACCACGACTACTCTACCGTTCCTCCGCGGTTCTTTATATCCGCATGATGGCCGAGCCCCAAAGGTTGAGCGAGCGCGCGGTGTGCGGCCACTGCCGCGGCGCCATCTCCCGCGGCATGTGCTCGAGCTCCGAGGAGATCTCCACCATGTTGCCGTCGGGATCGCTGACCATGAAGAACAGGTTGTTGCCCGGCCCGTGGCGCCCTGGACCCCAGGTGATGGGGACGTCCAATGCCGCGCAGTGGTCCGCCCAGTCGCGGATGTCGTTCCAGCAGGGCACCTCCAGGGCATGGTGATCCAACCGCGCCTCCGCGGCGAGAAACGCCGCGAAGCTGTGGTGCTCCGGGTCGGAGCGAAAAAAGCACGTGGTCATCACACCCTCGTCGTTCACCACGCGGTCCGACACCACGAACCCCAGCACGTCCTCGTAGAAGGCCGCCGAGCGGGGCAGGTCCACGGTGGTCACCACCAGGTGCTGCAGGCGGCCGGGGAGGGCGTCCGCGGCGCGCCCATCCTCCGTGGGCAGCCCGAACACGATCTGCCCCCCCTCCGGGTCGCGCACGGCGAAGGCCGCCGCGGTGAACAAGGGCGTGGGCGAGGGCTGCGGCGCAATGCCCCGTTCTTCCAGATGGCCGCGCAGCGCCGCCAACTGCCGCGGGCTTGCCAGGGCGTAGGCGCCGAACCCGACGCTGCGGGCCGCTCCCTCGGCAATAAGGAGCCGACGCTCGCCGCCGCGCAGGTGTCTGCGTCCGTCTGCAAGCAGGGTTGCCTGGTAACCGAAGGTGCGCTGATAGAAAGCGGCCATGGCGGCCGGTTGCGGAGTTCCGATCTGAATGTGGTGCAGCCGCGCGGGCCACAGGGGGCTTTGCTGCGGGGATTGCGCGGTCATGGGCATCGCCTGCAATGCAGGGGGGATGTGTGAGCGGCGCCGAACCGTGTATCGGCGGTGGTTTGTTCGAACAAAGTAACATCTTCCGGGGGAAGCGGCGAGCGACACGCAAGCGCCGCAGTCCCCCCAGACCCCCCTTTCACGGAGGTGGCGGCGCATGAAGCGTTATCAAGGCCGTTACGCGCAGAGGCTGTAACACGGCTGTGAACTGGGTGCCGGGAGCGTTGCTCCCTGCCGGGGTGAAGGGGAGCGGCGTGCGACACGCAAACGCTGAGCCCCTGCCCGCTCTTTACGGTCTAAACCCCCATAGGCGGGCGCCAGCCGGCGTCGCGGCGGTCGAAGAAACGCTTGGCCTTGAGCTCGAAGCGGGGCAGTGATGCGGGCGGGCACTGAGCCAGGCTCACGCGGATGCCCAGGCTCTCCCGGATGGCCCGCGCCACCGCCTCGCGGCGATCTTCTCCGTCGCCGCACTCGAACTCCACGTGCAACTGATCCAGGTGGTTTTCCCGGTAGGCCGTGATGCGGTGCTCGACGATCCCCGGCACGCGGTTGAACAGTTCCAGAAACGCGGAGGGATACACGTTCACCCCGCGCACCGTCACCATGTCGTCGCCGCGGCCCAGGATGCCGCCCTCCAGCAGCAGCGTGGTGCGGCCGCAGCCGCAGCGGCCCCGCTCCAGCGGCCGCACCACGTCGCCCGTGCGATAGCGTACGACGGGAAAGCAGGCCCGCCCCAGGTTGGTGAGCACCAGCTCGCCCTCGTGGCCCGGCGGCAGGGGCGCGTCCGTGGCCGGATCGATCACCTCGCAGATGAACTCCGCCTCGTTGACGTGCACCCCTCGCCGCGCGCTGCACGCGAAACCGAAGGCGCCCACCTCGCTGGCGCCGGCATGATCGTAGGCCACGGCGCCCCAGAGGCGCTCGATCCGCTCCCGTGTGGCGGGAATGCCCGCACCCGGCTCGCCGGCGTGGAGGGTCACCCGCACATCCAGATCGCGGGCCGGGTCCATGCCCCCTTCGCGCGCCACCTGGGCCAGGTGCAGGGCGTAGGAAGGCGTGCAAAGCAGCACGGTGGCTCCCAGGTCGCGCATGGCCGCCAGGCGCTGGGCGGAGGTCATGCCGCCGCCGGAGATCATCAGCGCGCCCAGCCTTCCCACCGCTTCCTGCGCCGCCCAGAAGCCGATGAAGGGGCCGAAGGAGAACGCCAGCATCACCACGTCGCCGCGCGTGACGCCGGCGGCGTCCAGGACGTACCGCCAGCACTCGGCCCACCAGTCCCAGCCCGCCTGCGTATCCAGCACGCGCAACGGCGTGCCGGTGGTGCCGGAGGTCTGGTGAATGCGCACGTAGTCCGCGAGGGGATAGGTGAGGTTGCCGCCGAAGGGCGGATGGGCCTGCTGGTCGGCCAGCAGCTCGCTCTTGCGCGTGAAGGGGAAGTCGCCCAGGTGGGCATGGTTCAGCCGGGACTGCGGCAGGTCGCGCCACTTGGCCTCGTAGAAGGCGTTGCCGCGCCGCACCTCGGCCACCATGGCGTCGAACCGTGCCTGCTGGTGTGCCCGGCGGGCGGCGTCGTCCCAGGTTTGCCGTGCGGCTCGATACATGGCGATCGGAATGTCCAGGCGACGACGCCGATTGCGCCGTGGAACGTGCATTACAGCCCCACGATCCCCTCGCGCGCGCTCACCCCCGCAGCTCGAAGCGCTTGACCTTGCCCGTGGCGGTCTTGGGCAGGTCGCTCGCGAACTCGATCCAGTGGGGCGACTTGAAACCGGCAATTTGCGCCTCTACGTGGGCGATCAGCGCCCTGGCCAACTCCTCCGATTCCTCCCGGCCCGGCTTGAGCACGACGAAGGCCTTGGGCTTGGTGAGCCCGGCGTCGTCCACATGCCCCACCACGGCGCATTCCGCCACGGCATCGTGTCCGAGCAGTGCGCTTTCCACCTCCACGGGCGAGACCCAGGAGCCGCTGACTTTCATCATGTCGTCGCTGCGCCCCTGATACCAATAGTATCCCT
>JACZVE010000149.1 GCA_022572825.1 SAR324 cluster bacterium | reverse complement strand
ATGCGCGCCGCGGGCCGGGAGGTGCGCTTAGCCAGCGATGGAGCCGTTGCCAGAGCTGCACCCGCCCGGCGCCCGTGCGGGCAGAATAGGCCAACGCCGGTTCGGACAGCGCCAGGGCGGATGCCAACCTGTCAAGGTGAGCGTTCAAGCGGGCCTTGCCGATCTTGTCCGCCTTGTTGGCGACGACGAGGGTGGATAACCCCGCGCCATCCAGCCAGGCCTTCATCTGGCGGTCCAGCGGGCCCGGATCGTGGCGTACATCCACGATCATCACAACCCCCCGCAAGACTGCCCGATCAAGCAGATAGGAGGTAACGAGCCGCTCCCAGGTGTCGCGGACGGTGCGGGGGGCCTGGGAAAATCCGTAGCCGGGCAGGTCCACGAACTGGAACGCCTCGTTGAGGCGGAAAAAGTTGACCATTTGCGTCTTGCCCGGCACGGAGCTGGTCTTCGCCAGCCCCTTGCGATTCAGCAGGGAGTTGATCAGGCTGGACTTGCCCACATTGGATTTGCCCGCAAAGGCGACTTCGGGTAATAAAGGTGGGGGAAATCTGCGGGAGGAAACCGCGCTCTGGACAAAATCAGCGGACACGATCTTCATCGCCGGTGCCAAGCCAATGTATTTCGCGAGATATCGTAACGGCGCGGTATATTGTCTTAACTGCGATTGGTCACACAGTACCGGCACGCGAATTTCTCACGCGAAGTAATTGTACAAAATGACATTGCAAAGCGAATCGATTGCGGCGGGGGAAGACAAACGAGCGTCGAAGCACTTCAACGCGGGACCCGCAAGCGATGCAGGGCAGAACCCTTGCCCGCCGGATGCGACAGTACCTTTGCTCTTGTGTGCAACCGAGCACTAGGCCGACAATATGAGCGCGCCAGCACACCTGCGGCACCGCAAGGAGGCGCCCGCCAGCATCGCCTGCGGTGTTATAACCGTGAGCGATACCCGCAACGAGGCAACGGACAAAAGCGGCCAGCTCATTCAGCAACTGTTGCGGGATGCCGGACATCAGACGCAGGCGTATCATATCATCAAGGACGAACCCAGCCAAATCCGCCCCTTGCTGAAGCGCCTTCTGGCTCGCAGCGACCTGGAGGCTATCATCATCAGCGGTGGAACGGGTGTGGCCCGCCGGGATGTCACGTTCGACGTGGTGAGCAGCATGGTGGAAAAGCCCCTGCCCGGATTCGGGGAGTTGTTCCGCATGTTCAGCTACGAGGAGATTGGCTCGGCGGCCATGCTCAGCCGGGCAATGGCCGGGGCGATCGGCGACAAGGTGGTGTTTTCCATGCCTGGATCCAGCGGAGCCGTGCGCCTGGCGATGGAGCGCTTGGTGATGCCGGAGATCGCCCATATCGTATACGAGCTGCGAAAGTGATTGTAGCGTAGGCAGATTCCGCGCCCCCCCGGATTTGCAAGCCTCCACGCCGTCGAAACTACACCGCCATGAGCAGCAAATCCCCACCTATCGAAGCATCACAGGAAAAGCGCAAGAAGGAACCTCGCCCTCGCGAGGTCGTGTTGCGGGACGAGTCGGACGCAATCATCGACACCCTAAAGCGCCGACTGGAGTCGCTGCAGCGCCAGATGGCGCGGTATCAAGGGGACAAGGCGGGCCGGGCAGCGGATAGGGAGGCACAGGGCGGCACGCTGGACATCAAGTTGACGCCGCATATCGCCTCTCGCATGGAGATCCCCGCCGAGGAGCTGGGGGCCAGGCTGCAGCGGCTGATCGGGCAGATCGCCGATCCGGAACTGAAGTCTGAATTGGAGCATTGTCGCGAGACGGCGTTCTTCCTGTTCGATACCTTTCGCCGCATTCGCGAAAAGCACGAGGATCTGATCGGCTCGCTTACCGCGGATAGTTTGGTTATGAAGGCAACGGAATTCAGCCGGCGCCTGGAAACGTCCTTGCATGAACGAAGACTGCCGGTGCAGGTGTCGTCCGTTTCGCCGCTGCCCCATCGGCTGGCGTTGTCGCCCCAGTCGGTCATCACGGTACTGGCGACCCTGGCCGACCTGGCGGTGGCGATCTGTGGCCAGCCCAGCCAAATTGCCATCTCCTGTCCGGAGTTGGACGCGGCGGTCGAGGGAGAAGAGACCCGGCTTTGCCTCCAAATCACCAGCAATCAAGCCTGGCGGGGCATCGAAGGGCAGGAGGCCATATCGTCGGTTGCCATTCGTTCCCGTATCCGCTCCAGCGCTATTGTCGACCTTTTGTACGTGGAGAAGATCATCGAAGTGCGCGGCGGTTCGCTGCAATTTTTCAAGCGGCAGGGCCAGGTGTACGGCTTCGAGGTGTTCATTCCCATCACGCTGCTGGAAAGAGATGAGCCCGCGGAAACCGCCGCCGAGGTTTGACCGGGAGAACTCGTGGGGCCAGATGTGCCCCTTCCGGCATCACCGGCATTACCCATTACGAGGCGCGCATTGTTCCACGCAATGAAATCGGCCTGTGCGACGTTTTTTCAGAGGTTTTGGGGCGACGCGGAGGATTGGAACAACCTGAAACGGCTGGTCGGCCTGATTCTTCAGTATAAGCGCCTCCTCGCCACGGCGCTGCTGTGCTTGGTGGGCTTCAACCTGTTTAACGCCCTGCCTGCCTGGTACGCCAAGGATGTGGTCGATTCCCTGCGAAGCGGCAATATACCGGACATTAATCGCTTTGTCCTGGTGGCCGTGGCCGTACTCCTGATCTTCACCGTCAAGGGGTTCTTTTACTTCACTTACAATAACCTGTTGGGCAAGGCCACCCAGCGCATGATTCACACGTTGCGCTCCCGGTTGTACGGTCATCTGCAAACGCTCTCGTTTTCTTTCTTCTCTCACCGTTCAGCCGGCGATCTGATTTCCCGCTTTACCGCGGACTTGTTGACGCTGCAGAACTCGGTTCGGGTGATCGTGCTGGGTCCGCTGCGCGACATTCCGCAGATCTTCATCTTTCTTGGGATTCTCGCCTACCGGAGCTGGCAGCTATTTCTCGCGTCCATTGTGATCATCCCCATTGCCCTGCTGCTCATCAATCGCTTTGGCAGCCGTACCAAACGCCTGACCAGCCAGCGGCTTGCCAGCTTCGGACAGATGACGACGATTCTCCAGGAAACCATCGCCGGCATTCGAGTGGTCAAAGCTTTCGGGATGGAGCAGTACGAGCAGGGGCGCTTTGAACAGGCAAACGACGACGTGTTGCATCGCTACACTCGCACGATCCGCATCATGTCCTATTCGCCCCCCATTCTGGAAACCATCGGTGCTCTGGCCGGCGCGGGAATTATCATGTTCGGGGGCTATCTGATCATTCACGGAATCATCACCCCGGGTGACTTCGTATCGTTCCTGCTGGCGTTTTTCATGATCAACAACCCGATTAAAAAGCTGAACGCGTTCCACCTGCAGGTACAGGAAGGCTTGGCCGCCGCGGAGCGCGTTTACCAATTGCTCGATATCGAGCCTGAAGACGTGGACGCGCCCGGGGCCGAGCACCTGCCTCCCATCAGGGACAGCCTGCGCATTCAGGTAAATCGATTCAGCTACGATGGTTCGGAGGAGCCGGCGCTGGAGGATATCGATCTGGAAGTGATGGCCG
Organism: SAR324 cluster bacterium; assembly: GCA_022572825.1. Taxonomy (GTDB): domain Bacteria; phylum SAR324; class SAR324; order SAR324; family JACQKK01; genus JACZVE01. The sequence continues at coordinate 3,765 of JACZVE010000149.1, read as the reverse complement.
GGCAGGTGGTAGCCCTGGTGGGGCCCAGCGGCGCGGGCAAAACCTCGCTGGTCAATCTGATTCCACGCTTCTTCGAACTGCGCGAAGGCGCCATCCGCATCGACGGTATCGACGTGCGCGACGCCACGCTACGCTCGCTGCGCAGCCAGATCGCCATCGTGACCCAGGAAATCTTCCTGTTCAATGATACCGTCGCCAACAATATCGCCTACGGCGATATCGACTGCCCGCGCCAGAACATCATTGCCGCGGCCAGGGCTGCCCATGCGCATGAATTCATCATGGGCTTGCCGGCCGACTACGACACGCTGGTCGGGGAGGGAGGCATCCACCTGTCCGGGGGCCAACGCCAGCGCATTTCCATCGCCAGGGCATTGATCAAGAACGCGCCCATCCTTATCCTGGACGAGGCCACCTCCGCCCTGGATTCTGAGTCCGAGCAGGAGGTACAGAAAGCCATCGCCGCCCTGATCCAAAATCGCACCACTATCGTCATCGCGCATCGGCTTTCCACTATCCGCCATGCCGACACGATTTATGTAATGGACAAGGGAAGGATTGTCGAACAGGGCGGACACGAGGAACTGCTGCTCCGCGGGGGACTCTACAAGAAGCTGTATGAGATGCAATTCCGCGATGTCGTCCCCTCCAGTGAACGCCGCTTACCCTGGCGCCGCCTGTGGAGCCGATCCAAGGCCGGCGGGAGCAAGGGTGCGGTGTAATTGAGCTGAACGCGCTCCGTGCAAGGCGGGCCCCTCGCGTCAGCCTCCCCTGCCATGCCAGCGGCCACATAGCGGCCTCGGCAAGCGCCTGAACGGCCTGCCGGGAGATGAAGGCAATGGAATCAAGCCCCAATTTCCGCAAACTGCTAATGGAGATGGCTGTCGTCATTGTAGCGGACGAGGTGATAGCGGCTGCCCGTCAGCAGGAACTCGGTAAGTGAGCAGGGATGGATCACGAAATCCCCGATCTTGTCCGGCGGAATGCGCAGCAGATGATACAGCAGCGTACGAATCACATCGCCGTGCATCACGAATAACAACGTGCGGCCATCGGCGCCGCGAACCCAGCGATCGAATACCGGCGCGACGCGCTCATAGACGTCGCGATACGATTCTCCCTGCGGATAGCGGAAGCCAAACGGATCGGTATCCAGTGCCTGCCGAACCTCCGGTGGCAGGTCGGCGACTGGCATCACGCCCTCCCAGCCGCCCTTGCTCAGTTCCCAAAACGCATCCTCATGGGCGAGGGCCTCCACGCCGAGCTCCGTTGCGATCAGTTGCGCCGTCTCGACCGTGCGCGGCAGGGAGGAGCAGACGATCTGGTCGATGGCGCCGATGCGGGCCAGGCGCTGCCCCAGTCGCCGGGCCTGCCCGCGACCCTCTTCGGTAAGGCGGGAGGCGGGGGAGCGCCCCATATAGAATTGGGTGTTCAGGTTGTGTTCGCTGAGGCCGTGGCGAGTGATATAGATGACTGTAGGCATTTGTTGGCTCGCGCCGCGCCCGCGCGCCGGAGCGTGCATGCAGGCACGGCAGTCGGATTTGCTGGATCAGGCTTGTCGATCTGTCCGTCGGCGCCGGCCCAAGGCCGGCGCGGCGAACCGGGTCCGTGGGGGCGCGATCAAAATTGCAAAAACGTGGACAGCCTTATCAAACTGCCGGAAAAGTCAATGGTCGTGGGCGCCGTTCCGGGGTAAGGGTTGCTGTCCAGCGTCACGTCGTCGGCGTTGAGAATCACGAGCTCATAGCGAAATCCCCAGCTTTCGCCCTTCACTTCCAGCCCCACGCGCTGAGATCCGACCGGACTTTGAGAGAAGGGGATGAATTCGGGGGCCTGATTGGCGAACGGGGCGGCACGGATCCTGCCCTGCAGAAACCCCAGCCCCAATCCCACGAAATAATTGATCCCGGGCTCGTTGGGGTTGAAGAAGTAAAATCTGAGACTGCCGTTGTAAATATAGGTGTCCGCCGTGATCGGAATGACTGTGGAGACGCCCTCGGCGGCGTCCACGTCGGTTTGGGGAAACACGAAGTGGTCGAAGCCGAAACCGATCCCGCGCGGAAACGGCAGGTCGATAGCCCGCACGCCTTCGATACCGAAGGGCGGCAGTGCGTGCACGAGCCTGACGAGAATATTCACGTCTTCGTCGGTGGTGCGAGTGCCGATCGTGTTGATGAAGGCCGAGGCGGCTTTGCCGCTGGTAAAGCCGGGATCTTCCGTGATCTGGAAAAAGGGATGGAGCTTGTAGGCCAATTGATCCAGAACGACAAAATGAAAGCGGACCTCGATGTCCTCGCCTATAGGGCCCGCCGGCGCGGGCGCGCCGGGCGGCGCCGCTACGAAGGGGGGCACGACGGGGACCGGCTCCTGGGCCATTGCGCCAGGGACAAGAGCATTTGGCGGGCAGACGTACAGCAGGCAAAGCACGACCAACGCGCGTCTGGCCCATGACGCTGCGCGATCCGCGATCGTTTTCACGCATCCCTGCGGATGGTATTCACCCATGGAATTCCGCCGGCACAAATACAGGTCGTGCTAACCTGAATGCAAAATTCATGACTTCGGGAGACGCCATGGCCGCCGATCCAGACACCGCGATGACAGTGGCGAAACGTTGAGCAGCACGGCGGAAGTGCACCGCGCCGCTCAGTGGCTGGCGAGCGCGCGCAAGACGATCGCGTTCACCGGAGCCGGCGTCAGCACGGAGAGCGGCATACCGGACTTTCGCGGCGCCAGCGGGCTGTGGAGCCGCTACGATCCCGCGGAATACGCGACCTTGAGTGCATTCCGCGCCAATCCGGGGAAGGTCTGGCACATGCTGGCCGAACTGGAGCAGTTGCTGGACGCCCGTCCCAATTCCGGTCATGTGGCGCTGGCGCGCCTGGAGGACGGTGGTGCGCTGGCGGGGATCATCACGCAGAATGTTGACGGCCTGCACCAGGCGGCGGGAAGCCGCAGCGTGGTCGAGTATCACGGCTCCCACCGCACGTATATCTGTCTCACCTGCCGGGAGCGCTTTGCGCGCGAGGCGGTGCGCACCATGCCGAGGGCGCAGGCGAGCCCGATGCCCATGCCGCGGCCTTGCCCGCAAGGTCACTCGGGTCGCGGGGCGCCCTGTGTGCTCAAGCCGGAGGTGGTCTTTTTCGACGAGCTGATCCCGGAATCAGCACAGATCGGCGCTGCGCGGCTGGTTGCGGGGGCCGATCTGATCCTGGTTGCGGGCACCTCGTGCGAGGTGTATCCAGCGGCGGACATCCCCTGGCAGGTACGGCGCCAGGGCGGACGGGTGATCGAAGTCAATCTGGAGCCGGCAGGAGCGCTGCAGGCGGACCTCGTGCTGCAAGACCGTTTTTCGGAAGCGATGACCGCCCTGCACGATGCCTGGGCCGGCCACTAGAAGGGCTGTGAGAAATTGCCTCCGGCGGGTTAAGGGCTCTGCCCTTAACAATCCCGGCAGGGAGCAAGCCCCCTGCACCCAGAGTATATTATCCTTTAATATCATGTGCTTGGGAAGAAATGAGACCCCGGAAAAGGACACTCGTAAAGGGGGTTTGGGGGAGCTTCCGCTCCCCCAAATTGCAGTTTTTGGCTTTTATCACAAGCCTTCTAGAGCTCTCAAATAAGTCGGGCCGCCTCACCGAAACAGATCCATCTCCGCCGCGCGGATGAGGGCGCCGCCGTTGCCTTCGCCCTTGGGCAGCGGGTAGCCCCGCACGATTGCCGCGGGCACGCGGCGGGTCTTGCCGCAGACCAGGTCCGCCACGC
>JACZVE010000148.1 GCA_022572825.1 SAR324 cluster bacterium | reverse complement strand
GAGTTTTCCGTGTGGTGCAGCCAGCGGGACGTCGCGCGCCTGCTGGAGGCCTCCATCGAGGCGCCGGAGACGCTGAAGTTCGACATTTTCTACGGAGTCTCGGACAACCGCTGGAGCTACCGCGACATGGAGCACGCCCGCCAGGTGCTGGGCTTCGTGCCGGAGGACCGCGCGGAGCACCACCGCTGATCCCAAACAAAACACCCCGGTTCCGCGCGTACGGTTAACGGATACCGCCGGGAAAGGCGAGGGCCATGATCACCGCCCACGCAGACGTGGTCGGCAGCCTGCTGCGGCCGCCGGCACTGCTGGAGGCCCGGCAGCGGCTTGACCGGGGCCGGATGGATCCCGCGGCCTTCAAGGCGATTGAGGACCGGGCCGTCGATGAGGCGGTAGCCCTGCAGGAAGCGGCGGGTCTCGAGGTGGCGACCGACGGGGAGATGCGCCGGCTATCCTTCCAGAGCCAGATGACCGAGGCCGTGGACGGCTTCGGCCAGTGGGACCTCGACGCCTTCCTGTGGGGCCAGTGGCGCGGCGAAGCCTCCGTGGGCGACCGGGCCGTCGAGCGTCCCGCCACGCTGGGCGTGATGGACAAGCTTAGGCCGCGGCGTCACCTTTGTGCCGAGGAGTTCACCTACCTGCGCGCCCGCACGCGCGTAACGCCCAAGGTCTGCCTGCCCAGCCCCAGCCTGTGGGCCAATTTCTGGTCGCCGCGGCACTCGCGAGGCGCATATCCCAGCCTGGATGCCTTCCTGGCGGACGTCACGGACATATTGCGGGCGGAGGTGGCCGAGCTGGTGCGCCTGGGCGCGAACTACATCCAACTGGATGCGCCGCACTACACGGCCCTGCTCGATCCGCATACGCGGGCGTTTTACGAGGATGCGGGCTGGCCGATGGACAAATGGCTCAGTCAGGGTGTCGCGCTGGACAACGCAGTGATGGACGGCTTCCCGGGCATCACCTTCGCCTTTCACCTCTGCCGCGGCAACCAGGCCAGCCGCTGGCTGGTGGAGGGCGGCTACGAGGCCATCGCGGCGCCGATTTTCCGGAACATCCGCGCCCAGCGGCTGTTCCTGGAGTACGACGACGCGCGCTCCGGCTCCTTCGAGCCACTCCAGGCCGTGCCGGAGGACAAGGTGGTCGTGCTGGGGCTGGTCACCACCAAGTCGCCCCGGCGCGAAACCGCGCAAGGCCTGGCGGCGCGCATCGAGGAGGCGGCGCGCTATCTGCCCCTGGAGCGGCTGGCCCTCAGCCCGCAGTGCGGCTTTTCCACCTCCATCCTGGGCAACCGCCTCACCCCGCGGGACCAGCAGCGCAAGCTGGAAGTGGTGGTGGAGACCGCCAGGCGGGTTTGGGGGTAACTACTCCCACCCAAACGTCGCCGGAGGCTTGTGCGTCACGTCGTAGAACACCGCACCGATGCCGGGCAGCGCCATCAGCCGCTCGCAGAGGGGCGGCAGGAGCTCCCAGGGCAGCGCGGCGAAGCGGGCCGTCATCACGTCTTCGGACACCACGGGCCGCAGCACCAGGCTGTCCCCCCGGCCGTCGCCGGAGAGCGGCAGCAGAATCACCAGCAGCTGGAAGATGTCGCGCATGAGACCGTTTTCCTCCAGCATCCGCGTCACCAGATGGTCGGCCTCCCGCAGCAGTTCCAGGCGCTCCTTCGTGCAGTAGGCCCGGCGCGGCCGCAAGGGCGGCAGCCGCTCGGGGGCGAGCAGGGTCACCACGCGGTTGACGGCGCGCATGGTGTTGGTGATGCGCGTCGAGGTCTCCTCCAGCAGCGTCCAGTCTCGCGGCCCCACGACCACGGCCGGCGGCATATAGGTGCGGCTGTCGCCCTGCACGCCCACCGACCGCACGGGCAGCACGGCCGTGCTGTATGGCGAGTCTTCCAGCAGCGCGGTCAGCGCGGCGCCGCTGCGCTCGATTTCCGGGAAGGTCTCGCTGCCGTGGGCGCAGAGCACGTTGATGGACAGCCCGGGCCCGGGAAAGGGGTGGCGCCACACGATATCCTCGGGCAGGCCCAGCGTCTCGCCCAGCGCCCGCACCTCGTCCTTGTAAAGATCCTTCAGGGGCTCCACCACGCGTCCGGCGGCCAGCAGCTCCTCGATGCGCTGCACCCGGTTGTGGTGAGACTTGATCACTTCCGCATGGATCGAGCCGCCGGATTCGATGATGTCCGGATACAGCGTGCCCTGGCCCAGCAGCCAGCGATCGGGGTCCAGATTCTGGTCGGCCAGATAGGCCTCCCGCACGACGAGGAAGGTCTCGCCCACGGCCTGCCGCTTTTCCTGGGGGTCGGCCAGCCCGGCGATGGCGGACAGGAAGTCCGCGGACGCATCGAGAAAGTCCACGTTGGTCAGCCCCAGCCGGCGATAGCGGCCCAGGATGTCGCGCGCCTCGTTCTGGCGCAAAAAGCCGGTATCGATCAGCAGCCCTTTCACGCGCTCGGCGCCCAGTGCGCGCGTGAGCAGGGTGAAAGCCACCGTGGAGTCCACCCCGCCGCTGAGAAACATCAAAACGCTACGGTCGCCCACCTGTTGCCGGCATTCCGCAATCGCCTCGTCCACGAACGCCTGCATGTTCCAGCCCGGCCGGGCACCGGTGAGCGCCACGAAGTTGGCCAGCATGGCCCCCCCCTGCCGGGTATCGCTGACCTCCGGGTGAAACTGCAGCCCGAAGATGGGCCGTGAATCGTGGCCCATCGCCGCGACTGGACACAGCGGGGTGTGGGCCAGCACCTTGAAGCCCGGTGGCGCTTCCAGCACGGTGTCGCCGTGGCTCATCCAGACCTCCGTTTCCGAATCGACGCGCTCCAGCAGCGGGCTCGTGGTGCCCGGTTCCAGGCAAAGCCGCGTTTTTCCGTACTCACCCTGCCCCAGAGGATGGACCTTACCCCCCAGCAGATGGGCCACCAGCTGATGCCCGTAGCACAGGCCCAGGATGGGAACGTCCAGCTCCAGTATCTCAGCGTTGAAGGGTATGGCCGCTTCGCCGAACACCGACTGTGGACCGCCGGAGAGGATGACGCCTTTGGCGGAGGCCAGATCGCATTTGGGTGTGAGCGGGTGAAAAACCCCGGCGTACACGCCCAGATGACGCACGCGCTTGGCGATCAGGTGCGCGTACTGACCCCCGAAATCGAGAACGGCAATAGTGTCCCGCTCAACCAGCGTCATGTAGGCCCTTGCCCCGGTATGCACTAACCCTGGTCGCCCCTCCCCGTTTGCGGAGCAGGGGGAGATTGCGAGGAAATGCCGCGCCGCCGTAGCCGCCGGCCGCGCGGACCCGCCCCATGAATGCCGCGCCCCATCGATACATGGTAACTCGGATAGGCGAGAAAATCCCAGCCCCCAAATGGAGCACGACCGGGTCCGCCTCCTGGCGCCGGCCGGTCCGTCCCACGGCACTCGGGCCACACCGCTTCAGCGCGACAGGGGCACAGGTACAGCGGCGGGCGCAGTGGCGTGCGCGATGACGTACGTTAGAGGGGTGGCGCCGGCGTGGGAGAAGGCGATGGCGACGGGCAGGCAGAGGCAGTCCGAAAGCCGGTATCACTCTTGTCGCAGTACACCGTGGGCATAGATCTGAAATTCCAGATTGTCGTCGACCATCGTCAGGGAGTCCCGCTCGTCACTCGAACTGTCGGATACCATGACGAACCAACGGTCTTCCGGCGTGGCGTCAATAATAGCGATCACGTCCTGGCTGGACTCCTCCCCCATCAGCAACACTTCACTTACGTGAAATGATCCGCCCAGTACTTTGACGCGAAACGGTTCAACGGCCATAGGATACTTGCCGTGCGAATCTAGATTCATCCGTTACCCGCCGCTTGGTGGGAAACGCTCGACCGCTCCGCCTTTACACAAATGGGGAGGGATGTGGCGTTGGGCAGGGAACGCGGCCTCATGTGCCCGCCGCCGCGACGGCGGGCATATGGAACGAACCGATTGAACTGGCGATCAATTGTGGTTAGTCTCCAGGGTTGCTTGCCGCCAATCAGGCAGGAGAATGGCGCCCACACGGACTTCGCGGATTACCGCGCCGGATGTGGCGCCACCCCCTGAAGTTGCCTGTCGGCGGCGGAAGGATAATCGGCCAGCGGTTGCCACCGGGTGGGCATGATCCTTCTTGCATTCTGCGTTGCGCAGCCGGCACCAGGCTTCGGGCGCCGGCTCGAGGGCCACTGCCAAGGCCCGTGGGCCGCGGGGGCACCCACATGACGCAAACCGACTTTCAGTGGAACAACCATGGCTGGCATTGACCAATTATCAGTGATACAACCAAAAACCTTGGGTGTTTTCATTATCAACGATGAAATTTCGCGACAGTTTCACCGATCATCATCCCTGGACGCGGAGAAAGGGGGCTGGAACATGGCTGATACTTTAAAGACGGTTCGCAACCTGAAGCTGTTCAATCGATTGAACAAGTGCATCAAGCAGGGCATTACCGATCTGCAGAACAAGGATTACGAGTCCAGCACCAACTACTTCAACATGGCGGCAAAAACGGCCAAAAATCTGGAAGGGATCGCGGAAGAGCCGTTCCGGGAGCATTTCACTAATATCGTTAGCGGATTGAAGGACTACGAGTCGAGCAAGAACGAGGACGTGCTGGTATCCACCAATCCTACCTCCGTGCACTCGCAGCTCTGGGCGGTGCACAAGAAAATTTGCGACGCTTTCAACATCCCATATGTCGAAGACGTCGACGAGATGGAAGAGGCCATCAGCAAGCTGGCTGCGGAAGGCAAAATTTCCTGACCCTCCGCCGGACGGGCGGCGGTACGAAGGTACGAGAAACAGGGTAACGCGCAAAATCAAAGGGTGACCATGGCTGTAGCGGACGACAAGAAGTTCATCTACTGGTTTTCCGAGTTGGGCATCGGAGACGTGCCGGCGGTTGGCGGGAAAAACGCGTCGCTGGGTGAGATGTTCTCCAAGCTAACCGACAAGGGTATACGGATTCCCGACGGTTACGCCGTTTCGGCCTACGCATACAATTACTACGTGGAATCCAGCGGGGCGAAGCGCGAAATCGAGGCCCTGCTCAAGGGGCTCGACATCCGCAACATCAACGATCTGGCCCAGCGCGGTGAAAAGATCCGTTCCCTCATTCGCGGGCTGGTGCTGCCCAAGAATCTGGAGCAGGAAATTCTCGCCGCCTACGACGAGCTGTCCAAGCGCTACGGCATGGAGGTGGATACCGCGGTGCGCTCCAGTGCCACGGCCGAAGACTTGCCGGACGCCTCGTTCGCCGGTCAGCAGGATACCTACCTCAACGTGCACGGCCATGCGAACCTGCTGGAGGCTTGCCGGGCCTGCTTCGCCTCGCTGTTCACGGACCGCGCCATCGCCTACCGCGAGGAAAAGCGTTTCGACCACTTCTCCGTGGCCCTGTCCATCGCGGTGCAGAAGATGGTGCGCAGCGATCTGGCGGCGGCCGGGGTGATGTTCTCCATCGATACCGAGAGCGGCTTCAAGGATGTCGCGTACATCACGGGATCCTATGGGCTGGGGGAAAACGTCGTGCAGGGAACCATCAATCCGGACGAGTGGTATGTGCATAAACCCGCGCTCAAAGCCGGACACAAACCCATCATTTACTCGCACCTCGGGGAAAAGCAGCAGAGAATGGTCTATACGGACGCCGCGAGGGGTGAAGGCACGGAAAACATCCCCGTGCCGGCCGAGGAGCGCGAAAAATTCTGCATCAGCGACGAGGAGGTGCTCCAGCTGGCGGACTGGGCCAGCATAATCGAGGAGCACTACTCGGAGGAAGCCGGATATTACAAGCCGATGGACATGGAATGGGCCAAGGATGGGCAGACCGGCGACCTGTTCATCGTCCAGGCCCGCCCCGAAACCGTGGTCTCCCGCCGCGATGCCGGGGTGATCCACCGCACCGTGCTGGAAAGGACCGGACCCGTGCTGGCCGAAGGCATGGCGGTGGGAGAACTGATCGGCGCCGGCAAGGCGCTGGTGATCAAGTCGGCGCAAAACATCAATGACTTTCGCGAAGGCCAGGTGCTCGTCACGGAAATGACGGACCCGGATTGGGTGCCGGTCATGAAGATTGCCAGCGCGATCGTGACCGACTCGGGCGGACGCACCTGCCACGCCGCCATCATCTCGCGCGAGCTGGGCATCCCCTGCGTGGTAGGAACCGGGAACGGCTCGCGCACCGTGCAGGAAGGCCAGGATATCACGGTGTCCTGTGCGGGCGGGGCCAAGGGCATCGTCTACGCGGGGATCCTGCCCTACAAGGAAGAAGAGATCCGTCTGGACCAGCTGGAAATGCCCCGCATGCCCCTGCTGTATCACCAGAGCGACCCGGACCGGGCCTTTCCGGATGCACGGTATCCCAACGCGGGCGTGGGGCTGCTGCGCGTGGACGAGCTGATCCGCGACGAGGTCAAGGTGCACCCGCGCGCCTGCCTGGAGTACCCCGCGGAAGACAAGGACAAGATCGACGAGGTCAGCAAGGGCTATCCCGACAAGAAGGACTACTTCGTCAGCAAGCTGGCCCAGGGCGTGGCCCGCATCGCCGCCGCGGCCAATCCCAAGCCTGTGCGCGTGCTGCTCTCCGACGCCACCACGCGCGAGCTGGACCGCCTCATCGGAGGCGGGGCCTACAGCTATGGCGACGCGAACCCCCTGCTGGGTACGCGCGGCGCGGGGCGCTATACGGATCTGGATTACGAGGAGGCGTTCGATCTGGAACTGGAGGCGCTGGCAAAGGCGCGCAACGCAATGGGGATGCGCAATGTGTCCATCATCGTGCCCGCCTGCCAGACCGCCGCGGAAGCCAAGGCCATCACCGCCCTGCTCTCGCAGCACGGGCTGGAGCGGGGCAGCGAGGGCATGGAGTGGCACCTGCTCTGCCGCACCCCGGCCCAGATGCTGGCGTTGGACCAGTTCGATGGGCTGTTCGACGGGTTTGTCTTCAGCGTGGGAGAGTTGGCGCAGCTCGTTCAGGGAATCGACGCCGCCAACGTGCTCATGCGCTCCTATTACGACGAGAAGCACCCCGCCGTGCTTTCCCTGCTGGAAACCGGGCTGGACCTGGCCCGGCGCCTGGGCAAACCGGCCGGGCTGGTCAATATCGCGCCGGCCAACGTGCCATTCTTCGCCGGGTGGAATGTGCTGAAGCTTGCCTCGTACGTGGTGCTGCGGCCGGACGTGATCCCCACTGCGCGGCAAGCGTTCCTGGACGCGGAAAGCAAGAGCGCCTGAGGCTGATGTGAGATAATCCCCGCGGAACGGTTCAGGGTAATCGATCGGCAAGAGGTGGTCTTAGTACTACTGTGTCAGTTTCAGCCACAGATAAACACGGATGAACACTGATACAAACAATTTCAACGGCTTAGATCAGCATGAACCTGTG
>JACZVE010000147.1 GCA_022572825.1 SAR324 cluster bacterium | reverse complement strand
GTGGCGCCATCAAGGGAGACGCGCACCCGTTTATCGTCCGGATGAACGACGACCGCCGGGGCTACAAATTCCCCGGCCTTGTTGCGTTTTTCCGCGTGCCACATCAGCACCTCCGCTATGGCGCCGAATCCCGGCATGCTCATCTGCTTTTCCAACAGGCGGTAGTACTTCGGCGAGTTGCTTGCGTAGGGCTTGCCCTTGCTCCTCACGGAGGGGGTGATCCGCCCCGGATGACAGGCCGCGAAGGCCAGCAACTGCTCGGGCGTCACCTTGCCGCGGGTGGATAGAATGGTGTGGGACACCCCGCCCTTGTCCATCAGCTCGATGATCTTCTCCAGCTTGAGCAGGTGGTCCGCCTGGCTGTGGGCGTCGATGATGGGGATTTCGGCGGCGAGGGTTCCGGGGGCCGACAGCAGCAGCCATGCGGTCACTGCCGACGCGACCGCCCAGGCCATTCCAGGCCGACTGCAGAGGCATGTGCGGAGCACCCTCGTTAACGGGTTCACTCTGGCCATGGCTTTCTCCTCCTCCGCGCCTTGCTGGGCTGTCCTGTGTGCCCAGCGCGCTTGTCGGCATTAGCGACACGCCGCCGCACTCAGCCAGTATCGCGAATCGCCGCCGCCAACCCCGATGGAAAAAGCGTTGGCGGTCCCCACGCGGTCGGAGCCCTGTTCAGTTGATATACGTGTGCGCCAAGGTGCGCACCAGGTTATCCGCCAGCACATGGAAGGTGCGCGCCCGCTTGAGAATGTCGGCCGACAGGGTGTCCAGCGGCACGTACATGATGTGGATGCCGCGGGTGGCGGCGAAGGAGAGCATCTCCGGCGAGGGTCCCTGGGCGGCCACGTAGGCGACGATGGGCTTGCGCGAGAGATCGATGGCCGCTTTCAGCAACTGCTCGGCCCGACTGCGCACGCCGCCATAGCGCGGGTTGCCCCACACGAACGCCCGGCCCGTCGGGGGAAACAGCGAGAGCACGCCGCCGTACTGGCAGCGGCTGATGCCCGGCCCGTCGAACTTTTTGCCCGGCTCGGTGGAATACAGGGCCAGGTCGGACTCGCCCGCGTGTTCGGCGTACCACATCTTCTCGTGGGGATACTGGTGCTCCTCGCCCGGCTTGTGGAAGATCACCACCACCGGGCCCACGTCGCCTATGCCCGGCAAATACTCGCGCACGTATACCTTGCCCAGGGGCAGGTTGCGCAGGGTTTCGCGCAGGTCCAACCCGTCCATCAGGGAGGCCTTCAGCTCGTGGATGCGCACCTGCAGATCGGAAAGGATACGCCGGGCCTTGTTGCGGATATAGGTGAAGAAGTGCTCCAGCCTGGCATCCTGGGGCAGGTGGGAGACGTGGTGCTCGCCGAACTCCCAGCGCTCCTGCCAGGAACCCTCCTCCACCTCCTCGGGCGGCTCGCCCAACTCCAGTTCCTCCTCGTCCAGTTCCTGCTGCAGCGCGCGGGGCAGGCGCAGCCGCAGCACGAGCGTCTCCCCGTCGGCCTGGCCGTGCAGCAGGTCGCCCTCCACCTTCAGTTCGGGTAGCTCGGAGTCCTCCTCGAAGAACGGGTAGTGATTCGCCAGCCGCAGCAACTGGTAGGCGAAATCGTCGTTGACCGTGTTTTTCCCCGCCAGCACGATCTCGTAGCGGCCGGGGGTTAAGCGCCGGCCCACCAGGGCCAGGTTGCGGGCGAAACGCAGCAGCGTGTTCAGCCGTGCCGGCGAGGGCTGCTCGTTCCATTCCCGCTCATAGAGCGATACCGCCCCCCGCACCACCTCGGCCAGCAGCTCATAGGGATCGACGTCGCCGCTGCCGGTGGGCCGGCGGGTCAGCTCGCCCAGCAGCGCCGCCAGGGCCTCGGAGTACGCTTCCTGGGCCGCCGTCAACTCGCCGCCCTTGGTATTGGGCAGGGGCATGAGCTGGGGATACTGCGCCGGGTTGAGTCCCCGCCGCGCCAGCTCGTAGGCGTAGACATAGTACGGCACGCTGCCCAGGACGTGGCCGGTGGATTCGCGGGCCAGGTTGTAGAGGGTCTGCTCGCGCTGCGTCACCGGGCCGGGGGGCGGCTTGCGCTTGCCGCGGAAGTGCTCCATGACCGGCGCCAGGTGTGACAGCCCGCACACGAACAGCACGCGGCCGTGGGCACGGCTCAGCGCGCGCAGCCGTGCGGCCATCTCGATCTCGCGCACCTCGTCGTGGGAGCCGCCCAGCGCGCGCTGCAGGCGGGGCGCGACCTCCCGCCAGTAGGCCTCCAGACCGATGCGCTCGATCAGGTAGTCGTCCGGCGCGCGGATGGGCGTGCCCTGGTAGCCAATCACGTCGCGATCGATGAAGTGCACCGGCACGCCGAACTCCTCGCCCAGCCGCACGGCTTCCACCAGCGAATCGTCCGGCGTGATGGGCAGTATCTGGCGTACCTTCTCGATCTCCGCGTCGTAATCCTCGTAGGCCACCACGGATACATAGGGCAGTCGCGCCACGCCGGCGCGAATGGAGGCCTCCAGCGTCGCCGGCAGCTCCACCGCGAGGGCATCCGGCCGCAGCGCCAAGAAGGCCCGGCGCACCAGCCCCGCAAACCGCACGCGGGCGTGCAAGGAAGGCACGGCGTACACGTTGCCGAAGGCAACGTAGGGGAGATGGGCGGATTTCGCGGTTGAAGCCTTCACGGCGTCCCACCCTCCGCCATTGCTTGCGGCCCGTGCACGGCTCCCCCTCTCCGTGCACGGGGAGGCGGCTGGGGGGAGGGGTTCTGACGCGAGAGCATTGCTACACCAAGTGTGCGGAGATAATGGAACAGGCACCATTAATGATGCGAATATCAGAGTCACCAAACCAGGGCAGATCGCTGGTAACGCTGCCCGGGATAGTGTTCATCGACACCCTGGATCGAGAGACCTCCAATCGCCCCTATTCAGTCAATGCGTGCCTGATGCGCGGTCGGCCCCGGCGCCGTGCTGCTATCCTGCCCCGCCGGTTTCCAGCAGCACCCTTTCGACGCTAATCGCCGACCATCCCGTCGGAAGCGCCGGCTCGAACCCCGCATCGCCCACCAGCGCAAACTCGGGGGCCGGGCCCAGCACCATCTGCCGGCGCCAACAACACAGCGGGCCTTGCACGGTCGTGGCCAGGTCCTCCAGCGGCTCCTGATAGCGAATGCCGCGCGGGCGCGTCAGCCAGACCACGCGGGAGTGGGGAATCCGGCCAATGTCACCGAACAGATGGGAATACAGCCCGCCACAGCCGAAATCCATCAGGCTCGCCACCGCTGCGTGCACGGTTTCCATGCTGCCCGAGACGGCCACCCGGTTCAAGGGGTCCAGCGCCCAGGACGCATCGACCAGGTTCCAGTCCTCGTAGCCGGGCTGCTGCCCCAACCACGGCGCCGGGGCGATGCGGTAGGCGGCCGAGCCCTGCAGCCCCGGACAGGACGCCTCCGCCAACCGCGCGTGGAACCCGGTGAGGGCCGCCTCGTAGGCCTCCCGCTCCACGTCCGGGTAGGGCCTGTGCCAGAAGATGTACGCCAGCATCGCCGTATGGGTCCCCGGTCGGATCAGCGCAGCAGGCCGTAGACCGCCACGCCCAGCAGGAATACGAAAGCGACCCGGCGGTAGAGCGCTTCGCCGGACTCGCGGAAGAGCCGGCTGCCGATCCATGCGGCCAGCATGAACCCCGGCAGCAGCAGCAGCGCCCGCCACACCGGCGACCAGGAGAGCAGACCCATGGCGCCCATCACACCCAGCAGCACGGCCTGCGTCACCGCGAAGAAGGCAATGATGTTGGCGCGGTTGGTCGCGGCCGCGTCCCGGCCAGACAGCATGTACAGCAGCACCGGGGGATTGCCCATGCTGGTGGCCGCCATCAGCGTGCCGGAAACGGCGCCCACACCCAGCGTCGTCAGCAGCCGCTTTTCCCCCTCGTAGCGCCAGCCCGCCATCAGCACCACCACGAACACGAGCACCAGCCCGGCCATGACGCGCGTCAGCAGCGCCGGATCGGCGGTCGCCAGCAACCGGCTGCCCACCGGCATGAAGACCATCGCCGCCAAGCCCAGGGCCGCGACGAAGCGCCATTGCACGTGCGCCAGCGCCCGCGGTACGAGCTGCACGCTGACCAGCAGCTCCATCAGAACGACGATCGCCACCGTCTCCACCGGGCCGAAGAGGATGGCAAAGACGGGCGCCATCAGCATGCCCGAGCCGAAACCCGTGAAGCCCCGCATCAGGCCCGCCACCGTCGCCACTGTCATCGCCAGCGCCAGGTCGGCGGAAATCAGCTCCTGCATCGGCGCCACGGCGCGTCCCGTTGTTCGACTGCCGCCGGCCGCCGTTCGCGGCCATTTTCCGCGAGGGCAGCCTGGCACGCCTCATTGCAGGTGCCGCTGGATCCGCCGCCCGCGGGAACGATCGCCCGCGGGAATGGCCGCCCGCGGCGGCTCAGTTGCTCCTGTCGCTGGGCTTGAAGCGAGTGAGGAAGAACTCGGCGTCGGCAAAACTGATGGACGGCTCCTCCGGCGGCTCGAAGGTGGGGTCCAGGTATCGCGCGTGCTCCTCGCCCACGATCTGATTGGCGGCCTGTGTGATGGCCTCCGGCGGGCTGATGACCATTTTTTCCACCAGCCGCTCGGCGTAGCGGATGATGTGGATGCCGTCCCGTGAGGCGACCGGCAGCTCGTACTTGTGGCAGCGGCCCAGGAACTCCGAGACCAGGCTCAGCAACTCCTCGTCGGAGTGAGGCAGGTTGACCCGCATGATCTCCTTTTCCTCCTCGGCGGACGGAAAGCTCACCCGCACCTGGGGCTGCAGCCGCGAGAGGATGTACTCGGGAATCTCGTAGGTGGCCGAATCCTCGTTCATGGTCACCGCCGCACGAAACTCCGGATGGGCGTGAATCTTGATCCCGGCGATGATGGATTCCACGTAGCGTCGATTGTCCAGCAGCGGCGCCAGGGAGGCCCAGCTCTTCTCGCTCATGCGGTTGCCTTCGTCCAGGATGCAAACGCCGCCCCGGATCATCGCCGTGGTCAGGGCCGAGGCGTGGTAGCGGATGGTCTGCCCCGAGTCGATCACCGGCGTCACCAGCAGGTCTTCCGGGCGCGTGTCGGAGGTGCACTGGAAGATGTAGACCTCCTTGGTGAACTCCCGCGCCACGGTGAAGGCCAAGGTGGTCTTGCCGACGCCCGGCGGCCCCAGCACGCGGGGAGAAAGCGGCGGCTCCTTGGAGCGCTTGTGGGTGAGCCAACACGCGCGAAGCTGGTTCTTTACCGCTTCGGAGCCCACCGCCAGGATGGGCATTTCGTCCGGCAGCGCCAGCCGCAGCTCCACGCCGTCCAGGTTTACCATCCGGTTGTCCGTTCCGCGTTGCTTGGCCATCGTTGTTCCGGGGCAGGTGCGATGAAAAATAGGCGGCGAATGCGGCCGGTAGATGCGGCGTGGGATGCCTGCGAAGCGCCGCGCGGGCCGCGAGTGTCATATCTATCCAAGTTGCCAGACTTCTGCATGGGTGTAAAATGCTTTCGCCGGTGTACGTCGTGCTGGATATCGATGACGGTGGGTCGCGTCCGAAATTTCACGGGCAAGTGATGGCTCGATCGGCTGCACGCCCCCGCGAGAGGTAACGCGGGTTCCTCACGCGCAGCACCCCATGCAGCGCGTCCCACTGCCGCCGAGGAGCCCATGAGCGAGTGGAAGATCCGCATCGTCAACGACATTCGCGCCGTCGACCGCGCGCAATGGGATGCGCTGGTGGGCGGGGAGAGCCCGTTCCTGGAGTGGGACTGGCTGGCCAGCCTGGAGGAGGCGGGCTGCGTAAGACCGGAGACCGGCTGGAGCCCCCATCACCTGACCGTGGAGCTGGGCGGCCGGCTCGTCGCCGCCTGCCCGCTGTATCTGAAAGGCCACAGCGAGGGCGAGTTCGTGTTCGACTACGAGTGGGCCTATGCCGCGCAGAGCGCCGGCGTGGCCTACTACCCCAAGCTGCTGGTGGCCGTGCCCTTCACGCCGGCCAATGGAGTGCGGTTTCTCACCGCCCCGGGGCAGCCGCGCGCCGAGCTGATCCGCGTGATGGGAGAGGTGCTGATAGGGCTCTGCGAGCAAAACCAGCTCTCCTCGATTCACGTGAACTTTTGCCATTCGGACGAGGTCGAGGCGTTGCGCCCGCTTGGTTTTCTGGAGCGGGTGGGCCTGCAATATCACTGGGAAAATCACGGTTACCGGACCTTCGAGGACTACCTGCAGGCCTTTCGCAGCAAGCGCCGCACCAAGATCCGCCGCGAGCGGCGCGAGATGGCCGACCGGGATATCGCCATCCGCGTGCTGCAGGGGGACGAGATTCCCGACGCGATCGTGCCCACCCTATACCGGCTGTACCAGGAGCATGTCGACAAGCTCTACTGGGGACGGCTCTACCTCAACGCGCGCTTCTTCGACCTGATGGCAGAGCGCTTCAAGCGCAACCTGTGCTTCGTCGTCGCAGAGCACGAAGGACGCATCATCGCCGGCACGTTCAACGTGCAGAAAGGGGGCGTCTTCTACGGCCGCTACTGGGGCACCTTCGGGGAGGTGAAACACCTGCACTTCAACGTTTGCTATTACGCCGCCATCGAGCACTGCATCGCCAACGGTCTGCGGCGCATGGAGCCCGGCGCCGGCGGCGACTTCAAGCAGCTGCGCGGATTCGACCCCCAGCCCACGCGCAGCGCGCACTACCTGGTGCACCCCGCCCTGCGCGAGGCGGTGGGCCGGCACCTGGCACGCGAGCGCGAGCGCATGGGCCTGATCATCGAACACCTCACCGCCCAGAGCGAGCTCAAGGAAGAGGTTCGCCTGGCGGGGAAATGAGGGGCGCATCGCAGATTGCGCTATGCTGGCCGGACGTCACGGACGGAAGGCGGCGTGGGAGGACCGCGCGCGCCGGCGGGACGTTTCAGAGATAGGAACGGGATCTCCTGCGAGAACCCCCAACTAAGGATGGTGCCTATGAAAGCACAGGGATTCGTGGCGGGATTCGTGGCGGCGGCATCGTTGCTCGTGCTGGCGCTGCCCCCGGCGGCGCTTGCCGCGCAGGATGGCGCGATGCCTCTCAGCACCACGGACCAGGCAGCCGTGCGCGTGGTGATCGAAAACCAGATCAAAGGCCTCCTGTTTTTTTCTGCATACTTTCCGTCTGCTGTCGTCAGTCGCCGGCGCTCGTGGGAGCCGCGGCAGATAAAAAGGCCTCCAAAGACCGGTTGAATCCCTCTTCTTGCTCCACCATCGGGTAGTGACTGCTGGGAGTCAGGATTTCCAGCCGCGCCCCGGCAATTCCCTTCGCCAAAAACTCCGCAAACTTTTGCGGCGCCATACGGTCATCGCTCCCGCCGACCACAAGAGTGGGGATTCGGATCTCCGGCAGGCGGGCCATCA
>JACZVE010000146.1 GCA_022572825.1 SAR324 cluster bacterium | reverse complement strand
CATCATGCTGCTCGTGCTGATCTTGATCATTCTGTACCCTCAGTTGAGCCTGTACCTCGTCTAGAAGGCTTGTGATAAAAGCGAAAAACTGCAAATTGGGGGAGCGGTGGCTCCCCCAAACCCCCTTTACAAGGGTCTTTCTCCGGGCTCTCAATTATTCCCATACACATGATATTAAAGGCTAATATGCTCCGGGTGCAGGGAGCTTGCTCCCTGCCGGGATTGTTAAGGGCAGAGCCCTTAACCCGCCGGAGGCAATTTCTCACAACCCTGCTAGGCCCTCTGCACTACCGCCAGGGTCGAGCGGATATCCGCCGCCGCGATCGCTCCTTCCCGCAGCACGCGGTAGGGGGTCACGGTGGTATCCACCACCGTCGAGACGAGACCGCGCGGCGCGGGCCCGCCGTCCAGGGCCAGGGCGATGCCGGCGGGAAAGCTCGCCAGCACCTCGGGCACTGTCGCGGAATCGGGGGCGCCGCTGACATTGGCGCTGGTGCCGATCAGGGGCACGCCGCCCAGCCTCAGCAGTTCTGCAATGAGTGGGTGCGGGCTCCAGCGCAGGGCCACCGTGCCGCGCGCGTCCGCCAGATGGGGCGGCAGCGCGGCCCCCGCGCGCAGCACCAGGGTGAGCGGCCCGGGCCAGAAGCGCGCCATCAGCGCCCGCGCCGCCGGACGGACGTCCCGCGCCCAGCCCTCCAGCCCGCGCCGGCCGTCGATGAGGAGCAGCAGCGGCTTGTCCCGCGGCCGCCCCTTGAGCCGGTAGACCGCCTCGGCCACCCGCGGCAGCAAGGCGTTGCCGCCCAGGGCGTAGGCGGTCTCGGTGGGGTAGGTCATCACCGCGCCACCGGCCAGCGCCTCGCACACCCGCGCCTCCGCGCCGGCCGCCTTTGCGTGCGGCCAGGGATAGCGCAGGGTACGGGTCCGTGCGCTTTGCCTCGCGATCACGGGAGAGGTTCCCATCGTTCCGCGCAAGAGTGGGTCGGGAGACGCCGGGAGCCCGTGCCCACCGTCATCCGGGGCGGCGCCCGCCGTTTGACAACGCCCATCGCCGGGGTCATCTTCGCTGAGCACAGAGCCTTTGCCACCGCCGGCGCGCCGCCAGCAGCGGTCGTATTGCCACCGCGTTCACCGGGAAGCAACGATGAGTCCTCCCAGAGAGTACACCGTTCAGGAAGTGGCCGAAATGCTCAATTCCGGCAACCCGCCCAGATTGATCGACGTGCGCGAGCAGGCGGAATGGGACCTCGTGCACCTGGAGGGCGGGGAGTTGCTCACCAACGAGCTGATGGACGCGATTGTCCGCGAATGGCCACAGGACACCCCCATCGTCTGCTACTGCCACCTCGGCGTGCGCAGCTACCACGCGGCACAAGCCCTGGCGCAGCAGGGCTTCACCCAGGTCGGCTCCATGCGCGGCGGCATCGACGCCTGGGCGCGGGAGGTCGACCCCTCCCTGGCGCTGTACTGAGCGCGCTATATTGCGTTCAACAGAGCTGAACGCCGGCGGCAAGATCAATCCCGCCGTCCGGCAAAGGGACGGAAGGGCAATTCCTTGACCCGGCACACCTTGCAGGGCAAGGCCAAGAAGCGGAGGAGACGGCAATGAAACTCACCCTCCTCCTATTGCCGGCTGCGCTTGTGATCTACCCGTTCTGGCGCATCTGTGTCAGGGCGGGATTTCCCGGCTGGATCGCCTTGCTGATCGTGGTGCCTCTGGTCAACCTGGGGCTGCTGTACTTCCTGGCCTTCGCGGACTGGCCGTCGTTGCGAGGCGTGGCGCGCATCGAGCGGGTGGATCGCGATGCGTCCGAATAGCGCTCCCATAGGCGCTATCGTGTCATGGTTGTGCCGGGCCGCCCTTCCACGCCGCGAATCTCCCCCGGACATTGCCCCGCTATAGTGCCTTTCCCCGCTCGAGGGGAGCGACCTCTACCACGCCTTCCTTCCACCGTTCCGGATCGTCCGGCACCTCCACGTACTCGGCCAGGCAGGTCGGCTGGGGGATCGGCTCGCCATCCTCCGACAGCCCGTGCAGGTGAAGCTGGATGGCCTCCTGCATGTTCACCTTCACCTCCTCCACCGAATCTCCCACGGTGATGCATCCCGGCAGATCGGGGACATAAGCCGATAAGTTCGCACCCGGTTCCCCCAATTCAATGATGATCGCGTAGCGCCTCATGATGATCTCTCCAATTGAGCTTGATTGAGGATATAGCCCAGGGTCTTCGGGTGAATATCTTTGTTTCCATGACCGGCAACCGTGACTTTGCCGGGTTTCGTAGGATGTCTATACTGGCGATGGCTGCTCCGCATGGTTTCCTGAAACCACCCATCGTCTTCCAGCAGTCGAAGCACCTCCCGCACCTTCACGCGTGTTCAGCATCCGGTCGGCGGCGGGTGCGGCCGTCTGACACCCCCCGAATATACTCCGCCATGCGGGCGACGCCCTGCACCACCCGCGGGCCCGGCCTCCCCAGCAGGGCCTCGTCGAGGGCGTAGACCCGGCCCTCGCGGATGGCGGTCACAGCGCCGAGGTCCTTGCGCCGCAGCACGCGGGCGGCGTTCAGCCTGCCGAAGGGCACGCCGCACCAGGAGATGAAGATCACCTCCGGGTCCGCCGCCACCACCGCCTCCGGGCCGACCTGGGCGCTCTGGCCGGGCAGGTCGCGGAACACGTTGACGCCACCGGCGTGCTCGATCAGCTCGTTAGTCCAGCAGGCGCGCGCGGGGGAGAACATGGGATTGTGCCACCATTGCAGGAATACACGCACCGGTGCCCTGGCCTCCCTCGCTTCCCGCAGGGATCGCAGATCGGCCTCCATCCGATCCACGGCGTGCCGCGCTTGGTCGGCATGCCCGATGGCCTCGCCCACGCGCAGCACGTCGGCCTCGATCTCCGCGATGCTGCCCGGAGCCAGCACCAGCACCGGCACGCCCAGCACGTCCAGCCCGGCCAGGTTGCGCTCCATGCCCGGCACGGTGAGGCTGGCCAGCACCAGGTCGGGCCGGAGGGTCGACAGCGCCTCCATGTCCACGTGCAGGTCGGGACCCAGGCGAGGCAGGCGCCTGATCTCGGGCGGAAAATCCGAGCTGGACTCCACACCCACCAGCAGACCGACGGCGCCCAACGCCCCCACGATCTCCGCGTTGGAGGGGGCGATGCTCACCAGCCGGCGCACCGGCGCGGTGGGCGGCCGATCGAGCTGGCGCGGCGAAACGCTCTCCTTGCGGCCGTTGAGGTGCAGCGTCCGGCCGCCGCGCGCGATCACCCAGGCGGTTACGGCGCGCTTCAGCCCCGGCTCCAGCAGCGCGTGCGGCACCTCCTGGCGCTCCAGGCTCAGCGCGATCTCGGCGCCGCCCGGCCGCGCCCGGTACACGCCGTCGCGCCCGGTGGGATACCAGCTATGGGAGGCTGTCTTGAAGGCGTAGTCGGGTTTGGCCATGGGGAGGGCCGGCGGGGCGGTTTCGCTGCGGCTGATCGCGTGGAAGCGTTATTGTAGCGCGGATCGGGGCGGAGGCAAGCGGGCCATCACGTGGATTTTGCGCCCCGCACCAGTGCGATCTTGCCCGTGCGGACGAACTCGAGCACCTCGAACTTGACCAGGGTTGCCAGAAAGGCGTCGATCTTGTTCTCGTCCCCGGTGGCCTCGACGATCATCGTCTCTTCAGAGGGGGAGATGCTGGCGATCGACGCGCTGAAAACCGAGGCCAGTTGCATGATCTCGCTGCGATTGTCCACGGTGGCGCGCACCTTGATGAGCGCGAGCTCCCGCTCCACCAGGTCATCCTCGGTGTGATCGAAGATGGTTATCACGTTGATCAGCTTGTTCAGCTGCTTGACGACCTGCATCAGATGCGCGTCGTCCCCCATCGAGACAATGGTCATACGGGAAATTTCCGGGTCCTGGGTCGCGCTGACGACGAGGCTGTTGATGTTGAACCCGCGCCGGGCGAACAGGCCCGATACGCGGGCAAGCACGCCGGGCCGGTTATCCACCATCACGGAGATGGTGTGCTTGCGTTGAGGGGATGCGCGGTTCTGCACGGAGGACGATCGGCCTGCTGTCAAGCGCACGGTGCCCTGTAGTCCACCGGCGCGGGAGCGCCGGCACGGGAGCACCGGCGCCGTTTACTCGTTGGGTTGCAGCCGCATCTCCTGGACGGACTGGCCCGATGGAATCATGGGATAGACGTGCTCGGCCGGATCGTGCTGAAAGTCGATCAGCACCGTGCGGTCATCGATCTCCCGCGCTTTCTCCAGGGCGGGGCGTACCTCCCCGGGCGTCTTCACGGTTATCCCGACGCAGCCGTAAGCTTGCGCCAGCGCACTGTAGTCGGGCACCTTTGCCAGATCGATGCCGCTGTAGCGGTTGTCGTAGAACAGCTCCTGCCACTGCTTGACCATGCCCAGGGACATGTTGTTGAACAGGGCGATCTTCACCGGAATATTGAAGCACACCGACGTGGCAAGCTCCTGTAGGTTCATCTGAAAACTGCCGTCCCCGGTGACCAGCCACACTTCTTCGGTGGGCCGGGCCACCTTGGCGCCCATGGCGGCGGGAAACCCGAAGCCCATGGTGCCGAGACCCCCGGAGGTGAGCCACTGGCGGGGGCGTTTGAACGGGTAGTACTGCGACGCCCACATCTGGTGCTGGCCGACGTCCGTGGCGAGGATGGCGTCGCCGTCGGTCAGTTCGGAAAGCACCTCCATGATGTACTGGGGCTTCAGCTTGCCGTTGTTGGCGTAGCGCAGAGGCTCTTGTTCCTTCCATTGCGCGATCTGGCGCCGCCAGTCGGGGTGCTGGGCGGGCGCGCAGGCATCGACCAGCTTTCGCAGCGCGTCCTTGGCGTCCGCAAGAATGGATACGTCCGCGTGGCGGTTTTTGTGGATTTCCGCGGGGTCCACCTCCACATGGATGACCTTGGCGTTGGTTGCGAACTTGGACAGGTTGCCGGTGACTCGGTCGTCAAACCGCACGCCCACCGCGATCAACAGATCGCAGTCGCGGATGGCCCAGTTGGCGTAAGCGGTGCCGTGCATGCCGGGCATGTTCAGCGAAAGCGGATGACGATCGGGAAAGGCCCCGCGGCCCATCAGGGTGGAGGTCACCGGGGCGTCGATCTTCTCGGCCAGCGCCAGCAGTTCCTCGTGCGCTTCGGTATTGACGACGCCCCCTCCCACATAGAGCACCGGCTTGCTCGACCGGGCAATCAACTCGGCAGCGGCCTCCACATCGGCCGGATCGGCCGCCAAATGCAAACTGTAGCCGCGGATGCTGATCTCCTCGGGGTAGATGAACTCCTTGACCTCCGCCTGGGCGATGTCGCGCGGAATATCGATCAGCACCGGGCCGGGGCGGCCGGTGCCGGCGATGTAGAACGCCTCTCGCACGATTCGCGGCAGATCGTCCGCCCGGCGCACCTGGTAGCTGTGCTTGACGATGGGCATGGTGATGCCCATGATGTCCGACTCCTGAAAGGCGTCGGACCCGATGGCATGGGTTGGCACCTGTCCGGTGATGGCGACGATGGGGACGGAATCCAGGATGGCATCGGCGATGCCGGTGACCAGGTTGGTCGCACCCGGACCGGACGTGGCCAGGCACACGCCGACCTTGCCGCTGGCCTTGGCATAGCCCTCGGCCATGTGGGCGGCGGCCTGCTCGTGGCGTACCAGCACGTTGAATATGCTCGCGGCCGCAGGCTTTGCCAGCGCGTCGTATATCGGCAGGGCGGCCCCTCCGGATATCCCGAAGATCACCTCCACGCCCTCTTTTTTCAGCGCTTCCACCAGCGCTTCCCCACCGGTCATGTTGCCTCTCCGTATATGCGAGGACGGGTTCGCCGGGTCCTCACTCCCCCGCCCCTCTCCACACCATGGAGTGGGGTTGGGGGTGAAAATAAGAACATTTGCAACAACTTCATGATTGCGAGTCCTATCGAATGCCTATGCCGACCAACGGTGATAGGCACCTTGAATTTTGTAAACGACGATAAACGCCGCCCCGCCGGGGCGTATCGCCCGCCCGCCAGGTGTGACTCCGTTGCAATTGCCAGGGATTACCGAAGCGGGCGAGCTCAGCGTACGATTACGCCAATTACCAGCAATACCAGTGCCAGCGCGCGGAGCGCCGGTTGGAAATGGAAGCGGATGTGCTGGTTAATCGGCTTCATTGCTCGCCCGATAGCGAATCGGTTGCCTGCCGGAAAAGGTCCAACCGTACCCTTATAGCCGATTGCCGCGCGGAAGAAAAGGGAAAAATTGCCAGCTCCTCCCTACGGCCCCGGCCAGGACGCGATCCGAATCGCCCGGGGAGCCATCACACGCCGCATGGTGCCGCAGCCGATTGCTGCCCTCGCGCAGGGCCTTTACCGGGCCAGCATACGGAAAGCACCGGCCCGCGGGGAGAGCGGACGCCGCTCAGGCAACGTGCTGGCGCACGCTTTCGGGGAGAAAGCCGGTATAGTTCGCCACCAACTCCTCCAGCGGGATGGCGTGGGCCTGCACGGAGGGATGAGCAGCCAGGTTGTCCATCCAGCGCCTGACCCGGGCAAAGCGGCCGGGAATCTCGTAGCCGCGCAATTGCCGCAGCGTGGCGAAGCGCTCGAAGGCCGGCGCATAGGTGGCGTCCACTAGCGTGAAGCGTTTTCCGGCGAAGAAAGGATCGGGCGTTCCATTCTGTGCCAGATAGTCCTCCAGCATGGCCAGGGACTCCTCGAAGGCCTGCACCTTGGCCTCGAACTCTCCGGGCTCGGCCCTGAGCACGCTCACCAGGCCGGGCTGGATGCGCGTGTTGCAGAAGTCGATCCAGATGCGCAAGTTTGCCCGTTCGGCGGGCGTGGCGCCCATCATTGGCACGTCCGTGAACGTCTCGTCCAGGTACTCGTTGATCACCGCGGACTCGTAGACGAGCTCCCCGTCGTGATCGAGCACGGGCACCTTGCCGTACGGGGAAACCTCCAGAAACCAGTCCGGCTTGTTTTTCAGATCGATCTCGGTGACCTGAAAGGGAATTTTCTTCTCGGACAGCACGATCCGAGTGCGCTGGGCGTACGGTCAAGCCTGCTTGTTATATATTTGGATGCTCAGGGGATGGTCTCCTTGCAGCAAGTAAGGGGACGGCGGTATCTTCTGCGCGCGCAAGCCTGGTCAAACCGGGTGCGCGAAAGCGCCAATTCACCGGGCGCTGTTGCGTGGCATGCCAGGGCGGCGGTGTCAACAATGCACTATTCTCCGAGTGTGCCATGGCGGGGCGTAACCCTCAAGCCCCTGTCGACCGGCAAGCGGGCGCACTGGGCCGCTTGTGAAGCCTCCCCCCCCTTCTCCCGCTCCATTCCCCGGGAGCGCGGGTCTTGCACCCCCCCTTCTCCGCATCGGCGAGGGGCAGCCTCACCACCTTATCGGCAGATACAAACATGCTG
>JACZVE010000145.1 GCA_022572825.1 SAR324 cluster bacterium | reverse complement strand
GGTACCACAGGCCGATGCCAGCTATTGGGAGCACGTCTCGCAACGGGCCAGCCAAAAGGGTTGGCAGGGAGAGGTGTTGCTCCAGCATCCGACGAAGGAGGCGATTCCCGCCGATTGTTCCATCTCCGCGGTTCACGACGCCGACGGCGAGGCGATGGCTTATTCAGTGATTCTGCGCGACATCAGCGAGCGCAAGGCGCTGGAAGAGGAAACCCGCCGCCAACGGCAGGAACTGGAACGCGCCTACCAGAAGTTGCGGGAGTTGGACCGCGCCAAGAGCAAGTTTCTCAGCCTGGTCTCCCACGAGCTGCGCACCCCCATCGCTTCCATCATGGCCTATTCGGAAGTGCTCAATACGGAAGGAATGGCGGATCCCGAGGATCAAACGAAGTTTATCGATGTTATTCACCAGGAGGCGGAAAAACTCACCGAGATGGTCAACAAAGTGCTCGCGATGTCCAAGATGGAAAGCGGCCAGATGTTGTTCAACTTCGCCGAAAACCAGTTGGAGGAGCTGGTGCGCATGCAGGTGGCGATGTGGCGGCCCCGGGCGGAATCCAAGCACCTCGTGATGACCTATGAGGCGGAGCCGGAACTGCGGCCGACGGTGTACGACGAGGATAATATACGCGAGGCGGTGGAGCAGTTGATCGACAATGCCATCAAATATACCGAATCGGGCACGATCAAAGTGCGCGTGAGCCAGGACGATTCGGAAACATGGATCCGGATCGAAGACAGCGGTAGGGGTATCGAGGGCCAGGATTTGGGGCAATTGTTGGAGAATTTCGGGCGCGGAGACCAGACCGCCACCGGCCATGGGCTTGGGCTCGGGCTCCCGCTCTGCTATCTTATCGTGAAGGCCCACTCCGGGGAGCTGCATTTGGAGCCGAATCAACAAAAGGGTACCACCGCGTCAATCGTTTTGCCTCTGCGGCCGCCGCCGGAAGCGATGGCCTCCTGAGGGCGCCTCCAGGGACGACTCGTTCTTCCGATCTAACAAAATGGCCTTATCCCGATTTTTGAAGGGTTCCGGCGATGAGTCGGCCAAGGCTCCTCAGCCCGCCCCGGCAGAACAGGTGCGCCAAGAGGCCACCGGTCTTGCGGCCATTTTCAGTCAGGGCATCACCCTTCCGCCGGAACGCATTCAGCTCCTCCAGGAGAGCTTGGACAAAGGGCGGGAATTCTTCGACAATTTCAACGAGTCGCGCCTGAAGCTGGCATTTACCTCGTTCGACGAGGAGATGAAAAAGGCGCTCTTCGAGGTGTTGTTTTTAATTCATGTCAATGATCCCAAGTTCGCGGAACTGCATTACACCGCCACCGAACTGGAACACAAGGGCGGCGTGGTGCGGGAGAAAATGCACGAGGCCGTCGCCGACCTGTATATCGAGGGTGCTCCGCACGGCGTGGAAGGAATCGGCGGACTTTCCGAGGTATTCAGGGAATCGTTTCACGCGCACATCCGGGAAACGTTTGATATGGAGGTGCCGCCCACCTCCACCTTTGGCTATTGCCCCGTCAAAAGCATCCATTCGCTGGGCTCCATCGGTACCATCGGCCACAAGTCACGGGCCTCCGACCTGGATCTGCAGGTGCAGTACGAGTTGGAGCCGTTCTACTTCGACACCTCCCAGTGGAGCGACGCCACGTTTAAGGATGTGCTCGGCGCGGAACTGAGGTATTGGATGAACCGTCTGCGGGTGCAGCAGAAACTTCCCGCCGCTGCCCTGCAAAATCCCGCCACCAAGGCGGATCTGCACAAAAAGGCCATGCAGCAGATCGCCAAGTCTTATCCCCAATTGTACCGCTACCTGATCGCCAAGCAGGGTGATTACGGCGCGGAATTGGTCGGTGAAAAAGGCAGTTCGAGGCGCACCCAGGTGCTTCAAGAGCTAATGTCGCTCATGAAGCGCTCGGTGAAGCTGACACGCGGGGAGGAAATGAAAAAATTGGAGGCTCTCCTGCAGCAGCGATTGAAACGCATTCAGGACTACATCGGCTCCAAGTACCCCATGGCCGAAATCTACCTGTTCGCCTGTTCCAACGATAATTACCGGATCGGGCACCACGGTTCGACCCTGGTTTCCAAGGAGGCATCGGGATCGGCCTATGAGCTGATCTTGAATCACGAGACCCTGCTGCCCGGTATCCAGATTACCCCGATGATGCCGACGCATTTCGTGCTGCCACAGGCAATCAACGACGACGCTGCGCTGTACGACCGCACCATCGACTACATCCGCTTTGGCCTGATCGACCTTTACAAGGAGGAGGAAGGCCGCCTGGTCAATCTGGGGGCAACGCCCGACCTGAGCCTGGAGTACGTGGCAAAGCACGCGGGAGCGGTCTACTGGGAGGCCTTCAAAGCTTCCTCGGGAAACCTGCCCAAGGCCATATTGAACCTGTTCCGCATTGAGATGTTGATGGAGCAACGGTTTCTAAAAACCATTATCCAGACCATCAAGGATCCGGAAATCATGCACCCGTACGCCTCTCCCCGCCCCGAAGACGAATCCGGGGAACCGGCGCAGATGGTCAATGAGAAATCCGGCATCGCCCCCTGGGCGATCATCGACTTGGAGGCGCATTTTCCCCTGCTCCGGCAGGACCCCTGGTGGCTGCGCTACAAGGCCTTGAAGATTGCCTATCACGAGGAGGAGGGGGTCAACGGCATTGAAGCGGAAGAACGGGCCCGCATTTCCAGGGTGATCGACACCGCATTCGCGCTGCACGTGCGCATTTCGGACGTTTTCACCAAACCGGGCGATACGCGGCCGTTCGACACGCCTCGCGAGAAGATACTGATCGAGATTCTGAAGCGCTCGTTTCCGCCGGAATCCGCAAGGCGCACATTTCTGGAGCATCTCTTCATTGGGGAAGTACGCTCTGTCTACAAGTTCGAACAGGAATTGCGCGACCTCTTCAAGCGATGCCTGAATCGGGTAAACCAGAAAATCGTCGACCTTAACCTGCAGGGGGAAACAAACCAGAAAGAGTTCGAGATCTGGTATCACTACTATCAGGAAAACTTCGAACCGGCGCCGAATGTCATTCAAAAGACCATCCTCAAGCACCTGACCGTCCCGCGCCTCCGCATTCAAATCGGTCATGAGATCGGCCAGGGCTGGTTCTTCAAGTCCATGCAGAAGGCGTCGACGGTCGGGAAGCGGTTCGACACCTTCGGTCATCTGGATCACCTGCCCGAGGAGGTGATGCTGCGAGATAAATCCACCATTCTCAGCGGGCTGGCGGAAAGTATCGTCAACGGCTATTACGGCGTGATGAACGCGGGCACGTTGAAGGAGACCGCCACATTGATTGAATTCGATGCCAAGCGGATGGATCTAGGCAATCGCATCGACAACACGATGGCCTTCGTACGGCCGGATAACGTGCACCGCGTATTGAACAAGATTATCGAGTTCTTCCCCCACGGCACGTATGACTACATGGATTGCATCAATAAGAAGCGCAAGGTCGTGGAAGTCCTCGTTTTTCTGAACCTTTGCAAGTTCGGTCGGCTCGCATTTCTTTATCGCGATAACCTGCAGACTTGGTACTGCGACGAGCACGATCACCCGGAGCTGTTCGCAAATGCGCAAAATTTCCACCATTCTCAGCGGGCCCTGTTTACCGCCAAGCCGCTGCACCTGACCCTGGCGAAGTTCATTAAGACGAAGGGTATCAATCTGGAGGAGGTCGCCTTCGATGTCTGGGTCAATCCCAATAGCGTTGAAACGAGCCATTCCTCTCAGCAGTTGGCCCTCAAGGAAAACGAGTTGAGCCAGGCATTCAAGACCATCATCGCTCAAGTGCACCGCCCGCGGGTTGCCGGCTCGGCATCGGATCAGGCGCCGGCTCCCTCATAGCGACACCGCGCAGCATCGCGGCCGCAGGCAGACACCCCGGGAGCGCGCCCCGCGCGAGTCCCGATGGCCGGCGTCGCCTCGTCACGGCAAAGGCCTCGTTCCCTTCTGAAATTGGCTCCCCTCGGCCTGAAGTGGCGGCCCGTATGTTTTTATACGAGGTTGCGTTCAAAATGAGGTGATTGTTGCTTGAGGGAAACGCTCGCCGCTCGCGTTTCTCGCTGCGAGTCGGCGAGCGTTTCAGGGGCTGAGGATCCGACGAAAACCGCTCCTTGAATGCGACTGGGTAGTGGAACTATGTCTTTAGAACTGGGCCTTGCGCTGGTGGTGCTCCTCGCCGCGCTGGCCCTGGCCGCGTACCGCTGGAAAAAGCTCAAGTGAGCGGACGGCCCTACGAGCCGGCTATGGCCGTACCATGGAAGGTCGGCACGGCTCGATCACCCGCTCCCCCCACCGCCGATGGAATCCCGCGGGCGGCCTGGGTGGGTCGGGGCGTCCTACTTTCCGCGCTTCAGGCGGATCTTCTGCTTACGGCGGTAAATCCGCTTCCATTCACCCGTCGCGCGTTGCCGCCGTCTTTTCCACTTGGCCCGCGTCGCCGCTTTTCTCCGCGCACTGACACCTTTGCTCATGATCTTGTCCCGGTATCTTGAAATGCGATTATCTTAAAATGCGATGGGGGCTCGAGCCGTGCCGAAAGCGGCTCGCTCCGGCCGGCAAGCCCGGCTCAGAAGGATAACATCCCCCGCTCGAGCATGCTCGTGTATTGATCGTCGGCGATGATGATGTGGTCCAGCACCGGAATTCCCACCAGTTCTCCCGCTTTCAGCAGTTGCCGGGTCACCTGAATATCCTCCTTGGACGGATTGGGGTCCCCCGAGGGATGGTTGTGGACGATCATTACCGATGCCGCGCTTTCCCGGATGGCGGCGTTGAACACCTCCCGCGGATGCACGGGGCTGGAGTCGAGCGTTCCTTGCGTGAGCACCACGTCGTGCAGGTAGCGCTTCTTGCTGTCCAGCAGCACCACGATCAACTGTTCCTGCTTCAGATCCCGCAACCGCATCTGAAAGTGCCGCCAGACATCGCGGGGCGTCCGAAACGTGCTCCCGACGTTCATCCGCTCCTCGTTGAAGCGCTTGCACAGCTCGAAGGTGAGGCGCAACCGTTCCGGCAGCAGGCGGTGAAAGCCGAACAAATGCTTGAGCTCCCGGAACGATTGGGTCGCCAGCCGCCGCAGGGAGGCGGAGGCGAGCTTCTTGCGCAGTACTGTCCCCTCCGACTCGTCCATGGAAAACAGCCCTTGCAGAAGCTGGTCCACACGCAGGTGTTCCATCGCTCCGCGGCTGGCCAGCGCAAGAATCTCCGAAGCTCCCGGCCGCTCGGCGGGGGAGGCATTGTGCCAGCGGCACTCCTCACGCAGCGGGCAGCGCCCGCAATCCGGCACGTCGGCGCAGACGGCGTCCAGCCCCATGGCTTCGAACCCCCCCGCGAACGCCCCGGCGAGGAAGTTTGCGCGGTAGGGCGCGACCCCATCGTCGCGGCCCGCATCGCCGCCCGCGCTGAAATAGCCGCTTGCGCGCCAGCACTCCGCTTGCCAGCGCCGCAGCGTGTCGGGCGACAGCTCCGGTTCGAAGACCCCCTCGCTGAACCGCGCATAGGCACGGTAGGCGCGTGCGGCGCCCATCGGGTCCAGGCCCAGGCCGTGCAGCACTTCCAGGGCTTGCCAGGCCCATTGCGGGGGGAAGATGCGGATCCAGCGATCGCATTCCTGATTTGGCACCAGGGGGCGCGGGTAATGGCCGGGAAACCCTTCGCGCCGCAGATGAAAATATCCGCTCAGCACCGACACCATCACCTGCCGCCGCTCACCGCCGATCACCGGCCATCGCTCCAGCAACCGATGAATCGACGCCTCCACAAAGTAGTACGGATCGATCTGTGACCCGAACCGGTAAAGGGGCTCCCATTCCCAATCCATCGCGCCATCGCTGCGAGGCAACTCCAGCCATCGCAGAAGATGATCGACCAACAGCTCGTAGAGACGTGTGGATAGTCGGGTTGCGGGCGTTGCGATGGGCTTGTTGATGACCTGGTCGAACGCCCGCAGGGCGCGGGGAGCGCACTCCCACTGTGCCAACCGCTCGAAAAATGGACTATCGCCGGGTTCCTTGGCCACCGCAGTCGGTCTCAACATAAAAATCGTCAGGTCACTGTTACTGCCCGTCAGAAATGCGGAGTGTTCCGGGAAATTCCGCGAGAAACCGCTGAAACAGCGGCCAAAGTTCGCCGGGCGCGGTTTTCTCCCGAATGCATGCTTCTCCGACCGCCCGCAGCAGCACGAATCGCAGCGTGCCCCCGGCCGCTTTCTTATCGTGCATCAGCAGCTCAGCGAATTGCTGCTCGCTGAGCGGAGGCAGCGTGATCTGCACGGCCAACGGCATCAGCAAGGCGCGGAGGCGGTCATAGGCGTCCGCGGAAAGCCGCTCCCACTCTCGGGATACATAGCCGGCAAAGAGCATCCCGACGCCCACCGCCTCTCCGTGCAGATAGGCGTCATATCCCGTGTGGGTCTCGATAAGATGCGCCAGGCTGTGGCCGAAGTTGAGAATCGCCCGTACATCGCGCTCGCGCTCGTCCGCCTCCACCACGCCGACCTTGACCCGGCAGGAGCGATAAACCGCCTCCTCCCAGAATTCTTCTTCGCGGGTCGCGAGCCGCTCGCGATGGTCTTCCAGGTATGCGAACAGGGCGTCGTCGCCAATGAGGCCATGCTTGATCAGCTCGAACGATCCCGCCCGCAGCTCGCGGTCGGGCAGGGTGGCCAGGAATACCAGATCGATGACGACCCCTTGCGGCTGCTTGAACGCTCCGATGGCGTTCTTGCCCAGCGGGTGGTTGACACCCGTCTTGCCGCCGACGCTGCTGTCTACCTGGGCCAGAAGCGTGGTGGGCACCTGAATCAGGGGCACGCCCCGCATGAAGGTCGCCGCGGCATAGCCCGCCATATCGCCCACCACGCCGCCTCCGAAAGCCACGATCGCCGTCTTGCGATTGGCCCCCACCGCCATCAGCCGGTCGTAGACGGTCGCCAGCGACTGCAGGGTCTTGTAGCGCTCTCCGTCCGGGACGGTCACGGTCTCCACCCGCAGCCCAAGCGACGCCAGAGCGGTGGCGATGCGATCGGGATACAGCCGCTGCACGGTCTCGTTGGTGACGACGACCACCAACTCGCTGGCCGATTCGGCGACGAGCGTCGGAAGTTCCCGATCGAGAATGTTCGCCCCGATGTGGATCGGATAACTGGCGGAAGGCAGTGCCACCCGCAGCGTTTTCATAGGCGATCTGCGGCTAGTCTACAAGCGGTCTCAAAAATAGCAAAATTGGCACAAACCCGACCCTTCCCTTCGACAAGCTCAGGACGGGCGAGACAGGCTCCTGCAGAGCCTTCCTCAGGGAATCGGGCTTAATTAGCCGCGTTGCCGAGGAGCGAGCGTCAGTCGATCCAGCAACTCGCGGCCCCAGCCGCCAGCGAACTTTGGCGGCGCCGGTGTT
>JACZVE010000144.1 GCA_022572825.1 SAR324 cluster bacterium | reverse complement strand
AATAATCGTAATTCGCGGCCTCTTGCATACACCCATCAAGGGTGATTGGCCAATCCGACGGCCCCAGACGGCGAGACGAACGCCATCCCGCCTCCGCCGGTGAGCCTGCGCGCCCGCTGGTGCGGATGCCGGGTCGCGCCACCTATGTCGCTTACTGCTTCCGGCATGGCCCGCAAAGGCCATGACATTGCGGCGAATCGCATCTAAGTTGAGTCCCGTTAGACCGGCGCGGGAAATCCGCTGCTTGTCCCGTGGCCGCCCGCATGTGGTTTTAAGGGAGCGCCGCGGTCGCGGGGCGCCGCGGGCCTGTGGCCCGGCCCTGCTTGCCCGCAGGAGGCAACCATCCACAGCGCTTCCAGACTTCCGGAGCGCTCAAAGCAGATAAGGAGCAGGAGAACGATGGATTACGAGCAATACGAGCATATTCTGTTCGAGCGGAAGGAGCACGGCATACTGCTGATTACCCTCAACCGGCCGGAGAAGCTGAACGCAACCAACGAGCGCCTGCATTGGGAGCTTACCCGCGTGTGGCTGGACGTGGGCGACGATCCGCAGACCCGGGTGGCCGTGATCACCGGCGCCGGCAGGGCCTTTTCCGCCGGGGGCGATCTGGAGATGGTGGACAAGCAGACCAAGAACTTCCAGGCGGTTGCCCGCTCGCTGCGGGAAGCCGGGGACGTGGTGTACAACCTGATCAATCTGGACAAGCCGGTGATCTCCGCGATCAATGGCGTGGCCGTCGGCGCGGGACTGGCGGTGGCGCTGATGGCGGATGTGAGCATCATGGCGGAGGATGCCCGCTTCACCGATGGGCATATCCGCCTCGGCGTGGGCGCCGGAGATCACGCGGCCATCATCTGGCCGTTGCTGTGCGGCATGGCCAAGGCCAAGTACTATCTGCTCACCAGCGACTTCATCGACGGCAAGGAGGCCGAACGCATCGGCCTGGTGAGCCTGTGCACGACCAGGGAGCAACTGATGCCCAAGGCCATGGAAGTGGCCACCAAGCTGGCCACCGGACCCCAGATGGCCATACGCTGGACCAAACGGGCGCTGAACAACTGGATCCGCATGGCGGGACCGATCTTCGACAACTCCCTCGCCCTGGAAATGCTGAGTTTCTTTGACGACGACGTGGTGGAAGGCGTGCGGGCGATCCGCGAAAAGCGGGCGCCGGTGTTTCCTTCCGCCAATGCCCAGTAAGCGGCGCAGAATACCGCCGGCCGGATCGGCGCACGGGCGGATCAGGCGATGGAATGCGGGGTGAGGTGCTGGGCGACATCCCGCAGCTTGAACTTTTGAATTTTGCCGCTCGGCGTGCGGGGCATCTCCGCTACGACCTCCAGCCGTTCGGGGAAGTAGTCCTTGGCCAGTTTGCACGCTTCCAGGTATTGCACCATTGCGGGGAAGGTCAGCTCGTGCCCTTCGCGCAGCACGACAAAGGCGCAGCCGCGCTCGCCCAGCCGCTCGTCGGGCATGGCCACGATCGCGGCGTCCTGCACGGCGGGGTGGCGGTATAGCAGCTCCTCCACCTCCACCACCGGGACGTTTTCTCCACCGCGAATGAGAATGTCCTTGGAGCGCCCCGCGATGCGGATGTAGCCATCGGCATCCATGCGGGCGTTGTCGCCCGTTTCGAACCAGCCGTCCGGGTCCAAGTCGTAGGCCTCCGGCCGCTTGAGATACCCCACGAAGTTGGCGCATCCGCGCGTCTGCAGGCGGCCTTCCGCCCCGGGGGGCAGGGGCGTTCCCCCTTCGTCCACCACGCGCAGCTCCATGCCGGGGAAGGGCGCGCCGTCGGTTTCGAACACTTTTTCCGGCGCATCCCCGCTGAGCGTGAAGGTCACCAGGCCGTTTTCCGACATGCCCCAGCCGGAAACCACCCTCATGCCGAACTTTTCCATGGCGGTTTGCACCAGCACCCGCGGGATGGGCGCTCCGGCGGTGAGAAAAATTCTCAGCGAGCGCATATCGTAGCGCTCCACCTCCGCGCTGAAGGTGAGGTCCGACAGGAACGAGGAGGCGGCCATGGTGAAGGTCGCGCCTTCGTCCTGAATGCGCTGCGCGGCCACGACGGGATTCCAGATGTCCTGCAGCACCGATTTGGTGTGCAGCATGATCGGCATCGTCATGCCGTAGTAAAAACCGGTGTTGTGGGCCAGGGGCGAGGCCATGAATATCACGTCGTCGCCGGTCAGCCCCACCTGCTCGATGATGCGCTCGATGTTGCCGATGATGGTATTGGCGGTGTGCATCACCCCCTTCGGCTGGCCCGTCGTGCCGGAGGTGTACACCAACTGGGAGATATCGTTGGGGGTGGGCCGCCGCTCGCGAAAGATCGCCTCCGCGTCCAGCTTGTCCTCCCAGCGCTGATTGAGCAGCACGGCCTCGAAGGCGTCGTCCTCCCGGCCGTCCACGACCAGCACGTGTTCCAGCGCCGGCAGCTCCCCGCGCAGCTCGGCGATCATCGCCGGATGGTCGAAGCCGCGAAAGCTGCGGGGCACGAGCAGCAGCTTGGATTCCGCGAAGCGCAGCATGAACTTGAGCTCGCGGTGGCGGAAGATGGGCATCAGCGGATTGATCGCCGCGCCGATGCGGGTGCAGGCCAGGTACAAGGCCGCCGCGTGCCACCAGTTGGGCAACTGGAAGGAGACCACGTCGCCCGCTTCCACCCCCAACGCCACCAGACCCAGGGCGATTCGATTGGAAATACGCTGCAGCTGGCGATAGGAAACGCTGGTGGCCCGGCCCGTCATGGAGTTGAAATCGGTGACCGCCACGTGATCCGGGCGCGCGGCGGCGGCATCGTCGAGATAATCGGTGATGAGCCGGTCCGGCCACAATTGCGCCGCTCTCATGGCGTCAATGCGTTCCCGCGGCAATATCGGGTCGAAATTCATGGCTCCCCTTGCCCCAATCCAGGCGATCGCCTCTCGCCGGAGGTAAATTGCAGCGCCAGGATCGACAGCGATATTTATATACCGCGCCCCTTACTCGTTCAATAGCCGCGGTTTCCAATTTGCTCCCACGGCCTTGGTCATTGTGTTGCCCCCTGCGCCTCATCGCGATCGTCGGCTCAGCTCCTTGCCCTCCGGTAGAAATCGCAAGGCGGATGGCAATGCGGCGGGTTTGCGCTTTTCCCTGGCACCAACATCGCGGCCAAGTGAGGATAGGGCGGGAAGGCAATGGAAAACGGGTTTCGATCCGCGGTTGAGAAGATCAATCAGGCAGGACGACCACTTTGCCGATGCTTTGCCGCGATTCCACCAACTCCATGGCCCGCTTCAACGCCGCAAATGGCATAACCTGCGAAATCACAGGCTTGAGTCCGGCACGGGTGTACATGCGGAACAGTTCCTCCTGGGCCTCATCCAGCAGGTGGGGCTGGTGCTTGAGGTACCCATCGAGGGAAAATCCGGTCAAGGTAAACGTTCTCAGCAGGAGGCGATTCGCTTTTATCTCCGGGATCCGGCCACTGGTGAAACCCGCCACCACCAATCGTCCCCGAAAGGCGATGCACCGCCTGCTCATGTCAAAAACGTCACCTCCCACCGGATCGTAGATTACATCCGCGCCATGGCCCCCGGTGAATTCGATTACCGCATCGACAAAACTGTCCTGGCGGTAATTGATCGCATGATCGGCCCCGTGCCGACGACATGCTTGCAGTTTCTCTTCGGTGCTCGCCGTGGCGATGACCGTCGCGCCCAGCAACTTGCCGATCTGAACGGCAGCCAATCCCAATGCGCCCGCGGCGCCGTGCACCAGCAGAAATTCTCCCTTGTTGAGTTGTCCATGGTGCACGAGTCCGATGTAGGAGCTTTGATACGCATTGGAAAAGGCAGCAGCTTCAACGTCGGAAATTTCATTCGGCACGCGGTAGCTGATTTTCTCCTCGACGCGGGTATATTCCCCGTATGCGCCAAAGGGGTTCGTGCTCATGATGCGCTCTCCCTCCCGGAACCGGCAGTCGCGGCCCACGGCCACGACCTCTCCGACGACGTCCGTGCCCGGCATAAAGGGGAGGGGATCGCGGGCCTGGTGCTTGCCGGCGATTTTCAGTATGTCGGCGAACGAGACGCCCGCGGCAGACACTCGGATCAAGGCCTGGCCTGGCCCCGGTTCCGGTGTTTCCACTTCTTTCCAGTCCATTACCTCCCTGAAGTTTCCGTACCGGTGTATCGTCCAGGCGAACAATGACTACCTCCTGTTGCCGGGCAAGGACGAGGGCGCCCATTGACCTTATCCGTGCCCGCTGGTCCCGCTACCGGCTCCCTTGCGTCCTCGGGGAGGGGGATGATTGATAGCTTATACAGGGCGCCGGTCCCCTATGAAAGAACCGCACATGGAAGATCCCGTCCTCTACCAAAACCACGATCACGCGGCCCGGCTCACGCTCAATCGCCCGCACATCCACAACGCCCTCGACCGGGACATGACGCTAGCGCTCGGCGCCGCCCTGGAGCGCGCCGTTGCCGATCCCGACGCGCGCATCATCGTGCTGACCGGCGCCGGGCCGACGTTTTGCGCGGGCCTCAACCTCAAGGGAGACGGGGGCGCCTTCAGGGCTGCGGGCGGCGAGGGGGACCTTTCGCCATTTCAGGCGGTGGTGAAAACGCTATGGGAATGCCCCAAGCCCCTCATCGGCCGCATCCAGGGCAGCGCCTTCGGGGCCGGGTTCGGGCTGGTGGCCTGCTGCGATATCGCCGTCGCGGTCGACTCGGCTCAATTCGCCGTAACCGAACTGCGCGTGGGGTTGCCGCCGACTCTGATCGCGCTGATATTGCAGCACAAGAACCTGATCGGCGCGGCGCGAGCGATGCTACTGACCGGCGAGCGATTCGGGGCGGAGGCGGCGCTCCGCTTGAGCCTGGTGCACGAAGTGACCGCTCCGCGGGGACTGGATGCAGCGGTGGGGGCGTATTGCGAGCAGTTGCTGCGCTGCGCCCCGGCCGCCTTTGCCGCGGCCAAGGAAATTCAGCGCACGATCCCCGCGCTGACCTTCGGCGAGGGTCTGCACTACCTGGGCGACCGGCTCGAGGAGGCGATAGCTGCCGAAGAGGCGCTGGAAGGGAAGGCGGCCTACCTGGAAAAAAGGGCGCCGCGCTGGGTGCCCGGGGCGCGGAAAGTCCGCTAATACCGAGTTGTATTTCAAGCAACATTCAACTCAATTTGAACGCGACCCACCCCTACCCCGACCTGCGCTCCAGCACCTGCTGCGCCAGCACGTGTCGCTGCAATTTGCCCGTGGGTGTGAAGGGAAAGGCCTCCACGATCTCCAGTTGCTCGGGCAGCTTGTAGGTCGCCACCTCGTCTTTCAGAAAGCCCACCATCTCCTCCAGGGTGACACTCTGGCCTTCGCGCGGAATGAGGCAGAGACAGTTGCGCTCGCCCAGCCGCGCATCCGGCACGCCGATCACGGCGGCGTGGAGCACCTTTGGGTGGGTGTAGAGAATTTCCTCGATCTCCCGTGGGAAGAACTTCTTGCCGCCCCGGTTGATAATTTCCTTGAGGCGCCCGGCGATGTGCAGAAGGCCCTGCTCGTCGAACCGGCCCAGGTCTCCGGTGCGGAACCAGCCGTCCTCGGTGAACAGCTCGGCGTTGGCGGCCGGATTCTTGTGATAGCCCAGATGAACGCAGGGCCCGTCCGCGGCGATCTCCCCCACCTCGCCCCGCGGCACGTCGCGTCCCTGATCGTCGATCACGCGCACGCCCATTCCGGTCGCCACGGTGCCCACCGAGCCAGCGACGCGTTCCGGGTCGTCCGTGGTGCGGGTGTAGGTGTGAAAGCCCGTCTCCAGCATTCCGTACAGTTCCACGAAGTAGCCTTGCAGCTTGGCCCGGTACTCGCGGATGACCTCGATGGGGCAGGAAGCTCCCCCGCTCATCACCATGCGCAGGCTCGACAGGTCGAAGCCGGGCAGGGCGTTCTCGTTGAGCATGGCGATGATGGATGCGGGGGCGGTGGGAATGAACGTGACGCGCTCGCGCTCGATGAGTTCCAGGGCCTTGAGCGCGTTGAACTGATCCAGCAGCACGGCGCGGGCGCCCAGGATGATCGTTTCCACCAGGGCCAGAAACCCCCAGTTGAGACCCAGCGGCAGGTAGATCAAGAACGAATCCTCGTCGGTGAACCCCATGTCCCGGTTTAGGATCACTGCGGTGGAGAGGGTGGTGTTCTGGGAATGGATGACCCCTTTGGGATTGCCCGTGGTGCCCGAGGTGAAGGCCATCCGCGTGATCTCGTTGGCGTCCAGCCGATACGGGGCGAAGGGCCGCACCGGATCGTCGCCGTGAATGGCACCGTCCAGCGAGATGACGCCCTCACCGCCCCCGCTGCGCACGACGCCGACCAGCTTCAGGTCGGGAAGCTTGGGAAGCAGCCCGCGGATCATCGCGCTGTAGTCGTATCCTTTGAAGGTGCTGCAACTGATGAACGCCCTGCTTTCCGAAAATCGCAGAATGTACTCCAGTTCCCGCGTGCGAAAATCCACACTGACCGGATTGGCGACGGCCCCGATGCGCTCCAGGGCGAAAAAGACGCACGGATATTCCACCCAGTTGGGAATCTGAATGGTCACGACGTCGCCCGCCCCGATGCCCTGCTCGGAGAGCGTCGCGGCGACCCGGTTCACCCGGTCGCGCAGTTGGGAATAGGTGAGGCGGTGCTGGCCGTCATAGAGGGCCTCGCGGTCGGGGTGGGTGCTGGCCGTTCGCTCCAGGGAGCCATAGATCGTGTCCCTGCCCCAGAAACCAGCCTGGACGTACGTTTCGACCATCGCATCTGTCAGTCGCGTATCGAAGGCCATGGCTTCTTCCCTGCTTGAGCAAGAACCGACGACTGGGGGTCCCCGCGCTGTCAGGCGCGCAATCCCGATTCGCGACGACCATTCTGCCCCGGTTCCCCTGTGGAATTCAAGGCGTGTGGGCGCGGCGCTGATCGTGCGCTCCCTGCTCACCATGCTCTCGTTCAATCTTATCGGCGATGGACTGCGCGATCACCTCGATCCAAGGGGGCGGTCGGTGCTTTAAGGAAGATCCCGGGCCGACCCGGACCCGGTTCGGCGAGCCATGCTTTCCGGATCGGACAGACCCGCGGGGCATCCCCACGGAATTTCACCCGCGTATGAAACGGGAGAGACGCTCAGGTCGGATATGGCAAAAAACTAAATGCCTATACCCTTAGCTCCGCAAAGGCTGTAGATATGACGCTCTCCAGTGCTCGGTGCACTATCGGTAGTTGCCTCACCCCCGACCCCTCTCCACTGCGTGGAGAGGGGTGCCTTCAATCTACGATTAATGCGACTCCGTTGGTAATGCCCCGAATTCGCTTTCGGGCGGCTCCCCCTCTCCATGAAATGGAGAGGGGGTTGGGGGGTGAGGCTTCACAAACGAAAACACACACTCAAGCGCGAGCCATACCGGTGGCTTGCTGAGCTAAGGCCATAAGCAATTTAAATTTTCGGGCCGCTTGTAATTCCCAGGGTCAGCCAGGGCCTCCCACACCTCAGTAGCGGCGGTACATGCGCGAGCCGGAAGAGCGGGTGGGCGAAC
>JACZVE010000143.1 GCA_022572825.1 SAR324 cluster bacterium | reverse complement strand
TGGACCCGGACGACACGGCCCAGGTGCTGGGCGGCCTGGACCTCTCCCGCGCGCTCATCAACGTAGTCTCCAAAAGCGGCTCCACGCTGGAGACGCTCACCAACGAGACCCTGGCCCGCGAGGCGTACCGCAAGGCCGGGCTGCAGCCGGAACGGCACTTTCTCTGCGTCACAGGCGAGGGCAGCCC
Source organism: SAR324 cluster bacterium (assembly GCA_022572825.1). GTDB lineage: Bacteria > SAR324 > SAR324 > SAR324 > JACQKK01 > JACZVE01. The sequence goes on along the minus strand of JACZVE010000143.1, from coordinate 7,431 downwards.
CATGGACAACCCGCAGCGATACCTGGCGTCGTTCTACATGTTCGACTATATCGGGGGTCGCTACGCCGCGACCTCCATGGTCGGCGGCGTGTTGCTGGCCTTCGCGCTGGGCTATGAGAACTTCCAGGCGCTGCTCCGCGGTGCCCGCGAGATGGACCTGCACGCCCTGCAGGCCGAGCCGGCGGCCAACCTTCCCATGCTGGCGGCGCTGCTCGGTATCTGGAACCGCAACTTCCTGGGCCTGCCCACCGTGGCCGTGCTGCCTTACAGCCAGGGCCTGATCCGCTTCGCGGCGCACCTGCAGCAGCTGGACATGGAAAGCAACGGCAAGCGCATCACCCGGCGCGGGGACGCGGTGGACTACGACACCGGTCCCATCGTGTGGGGCGAGCCGGGCACCAATGGCCAGCACGCCTTCTATCAGCTCATCCACCAGAGTCCGACGGTGATCCCCTGCGATTTCATCGGCTTCCGAAACAGCCAGTACGGCGAAGACCTGGAGGTGCAGGGCACGACCAGCCAGCAGAAGCTGCTGGCCAACCTGCTGGCGCAATCGATCGCCCTGGCCACGGGGCAGCAGAGCGACAATCCCAACAAGCAGTTTCCGGGCAATCGCCCCAACTCGGTTTTGATCGCCGACCAGCTCACGCCGCGCGTGATGGGCGCGCTGCTGGCCTACTACGAGAACAAGGTGGCCTACCAGGGGTTGATCTGGAACATCAACAGCTTCGACCAGGAGGGGGTGCAGCTCGGCAAGGTGTTGGCCAACCGGCTCATCGACCACCTGCGCCAAGTCAACGAGCAGCCCGGCCAGGCGGCCTCCGATGGCGATTCCCGCGAGGATCCCGCCGGCTGGGCACTGCTGCGGGCGGCCGGGGTGATCTGAGGCGGCGGGGGCCGCCCACTACTTCCGCCGATACTCCATGGCCGCCAGCACGCGCTGGCGCGCGATCCGTTCCGCGGCCTGACGGGGATAAAGCCGCTCCCTGAACGTGCGCTCCAGCACCTCGCGGGTGTTGGCCGCGGAGTTCTCCTTATATTACCATAAACGGCTCTTTCGCTTCCGTATTCTGCCGAACGGAAACGCGCATGGGGCGGACCGTCCAGGCGGGTGGTGCACGAACGTTGCGGCAATGTGCGAGGTGCGCATTTCAAGGGAATCGACGCTCCAGCGACGGCGGCTTGCCTCGCGCAGGCGCGCGCGGTATGGAGGATGCAGGCGGGCCCGCCGTGCCACTCCGCCCCGCGAAACCCGACCTTGGAGCCTCATGGCAGAGCCGGTCTTGTATGAGCTCCGGGACCACTGCGCCTGGATCACGCTCAACTCCCCCGAGAACCATAACGCGCTTTCCAACGCCCTCTGCCGGCAACTGGCCGAGCGCATCCAGCAAGCCAGCCAGGAGGATGCCGCCCGCATGATCGTGCTCACCGGCGTGGGGCGTACGTTTTGCGCCGGGGCGGACCTCAAGGGCGGCGGCGGTGGCGCCGTGCAGAAGGCCGAGGATGGTGGCGATCCACCTTTCATCAGGGCCATCCGCGATTTGTGGAACAGCCCCAAGCCCGTTATCGGCCGCATTCAGGGCAACGCATACGGCGGAGGGTTGGGACTGATCGCGGCGTGCGACTTCGCGATTTGCGTCGACACCCTGCGCTTCGCCTTCACCGAGGTGCGGCTGGGGCTCGCCCCGTCCATCATCTCCGTATTTGTCATGCGCAAGATGGCGCTGGCCGATGCCACGCGCTACTTCGTCTCCGGCGATCGCTTCACCGCGGAGGAGGCCCGGCAGATGAAGCTGGTCTACCAGGTCGTGCCGGAGGAGGCGCTGGACGCCGCGGTGCGGGAGCGCTGCACGGAGCTGCTGGCCTGCGGACCCATCGCGCTGCAGGAGGTGAAGGGGCTGCTGCGGGCCGTGCCGACGATGAGTGTGCAGGAGGGCTTGGCCTGGGCCGAGGGCAAAAACCGCGCGCTTTTCAATTCGCAGGAGGGCCGGGAAGGCATGGCCGCTTTTGCCGCCAAGCGCAAGCCCGCCTGGGTGCCGCCGGGGGAGTGAGCAACGCCCGCCCCGTCTCAGCCGGTCTCGGCCAGCAGTGCCTGGATGTGCGCTTCGATGGCGTCCTCCTGGGCGGGCAAGGGGCGGCCGGGCAGATTGGGCACGGGCTGGCGGCGAAAGAATCGGAAGGCGTTCGGCCAACCCAGCAATCCGTAGCGGTTCTTTTCCGGCAGCGGTGCCAGCCGATAGCCCCGATCCTGCACCGTGATGCGGTACTCGCGCCGAAACGCGGTTCGCCACGCGCCCTGGTTCGTGACCACGGCGCCGCGGCCCCTGAGGTGGAGCCGCCCGCCCGCTACGCTCCAGGTGCCCGCGAAGTGCGAGCGCTCGTGGCCGGGCCATTCAGCGGCCAACAGGAAGTGGCCGCTGGGATGCAGATAGAAGAAATGGAAGAGCCCGCGCGCCTCCAACTCCCGCCAGGATTCGATGCGGAATGTGCCGGCGTACCTGGCCGGTGCCGCGGCGCGCAGGGCGTCCGTCCCAATCCCGCTGCCCGCCAGCCACACCACCAAGGCGATCAGGGCGAAGCGCCACATGCGGCGCGAGCACGCAGTACGGGCGCTGCGGAGCATGGAGCGGCACACTATGAAATATGCGGTGATATGAGGATGCCGGATAGGGACAGGCCGCGGGTCAGCGGAAGCGCCCGGAATCCGGTTGCCGCTCCCAGGGCGGATGCTGCGCCGGGCGGCGCGGGCGGAAACGCCGCCCCGCCGGCTGCTGGGGCTGCGAAAGAATGGTGATCTCGAATATGGTGCCGACGCGGCGAAAGTCGGCTGCCCGGATATTGAGCATTTCCGATAGCAACTCGCCCAGTGCGTTGGCATTGCCCTTGTATTCCACCAACCAGGCGTTCTCCAGGCGCGAGGGTTCCGTCTCCTTGCCCCGCAGCTCGCTGAACACACGGTCGGTGAAGCCCCACCGGCCCGTAATCCAGTCGTTGGAAAACTCCACGCGGTAGATCGCCATATCCGGGCACCTCTCGTGACCAGACTATCCTCCCCATACCCCGGCCCGCTGTCAACCCGGCGCTATAGCCCTTCGGGCAGGCGTGACAGGCGAGCCCATTCGGCGTAGCCCTCCCGGAATTTCAGGTAGGCGTCGTGAACGCGCCGGAAATCCTCGTCCTTGACCCGCATTTCCTTCACCACCTCGTCGTAAGCCTGCTTGAACGCGCGCAGCATCTCGTCGGGCCAGTAGTGTATCTGCACCCCCTGCCGGCGGATGGCGGCGATGGCCGCGCGCTGACTGGCCTCGCCTCTGGCGATGCTATGGACGATGAGGTCGCGGCAGGCCATCTCGATGAGCGCCCGATCGCCCACCGGGAGCTCGTTCCAGCGTTCCAGGTGAATGATCAGTTCCAGCAGCGAGGCTTGCTGATGCCAGCCCGGGAAGTAATAGTGCCGGGCGATCTTGTCGAAGCGCATCTTCTCGTCGATAACCGGGATGGAGAACTCTGTCGCATCGAGAATGCCCCGCTCCAGGGCGAGATAGATGTCGGCCCCTGCAAGCAGTTGGACAGAGGCGCCCAACTTCCTCACCGCCTGCCCGCCCAGCCCGAAAAAACGGATTTTCATTCCCTGGAATTGCTCCAGGCGGGTGACGGGCTCGCGAAACCACCCCGAGGCTTCGGGCGGCACCACGGTGCATGGGATGGGATAGACGTTGTGCCGGGCGTAAATTTCCTTCCACAGCGCCCAGCCCTCGCCTTCGTAGATCCATGCCAGGAATTCGACGGTGTCCGGACCGAAGGGGAGCGCGGAAAATAAGGCGGCGGCCGGAATCTTCCTTGTCCAGTGTACGGCCGCCGTCCAGCCCGCCTCGATCTGGCCCTGGCTGACGGCGTCGAACACTTCCAGGGGCGCCACCAGTTTCCCCGGCTCGATGAATTCCAGTCCGATTCTGCCGGAACTGACCCTTTGCAGATTTTCGGTCAACAGGACGCCCATCGTTCCGATGAGCGGCAGCGTGCTGGAGAAGGAACTGGCCATCCTCCAGCGAACCTCGCCGGTTTGCGGAGCAGCGCCGCGGTCGGTCTGCTCTTCTTTTTCGCAGCCGCTCAGCACCAGTGCCGCGCTGGCCAGCAGCACGGCGCCGAACCGATTTACGCTCCTGTTCATATTGCCCCGCCGCGTGGTCATCTTGCAGTGATTCGGCAGCCAATCCCCCCGTGCGAAGACCGGAATGGCGTCAGGCCCCCGCAATACCATCAAGGCGCGGGGACGGCAAGGGGATCGTGCGGGAGCCCGGCGATCCGGCCGCGATCGCCGCCCAATCCTGCGCCCGCTTGCCGCGCGCGTGCTCGGCCGTGTCGCCTCCGCAGGCGAGAGGCTGTGAGGAAGCGCGGGATTTCCGACGCAAAGTACCAGGCGGCGAAAGCCCGGTGCGTCGTGTGTGCTTCCTAGGCCCCTGTGTTAAAGTTGCACCGGGTTAAGGTTGCACCGTGTTCACCCTGTAGCTGCGGGCAAGGGACGCCTCGGCCGACACGGCAACGGCGCGGCCAAGCTTGTTAATGCGCGGGCGCTGTGGCGCACAGCATCATTCCGGTGGAGGGCACGCCCTATGCGCGGAACTACGGCACGAAGCCTCACATTCCTCCTGGTATTCGCGGGGCTGACCCTCCTGCTGGCGGCAGGCGATGTGCGCGCCGAACCGCGCCACGGCGCCTCGCTGGGTGGAACGCCCAAGTATCCCGCCGGATTTTCCCACTTCGACTATGCCGACCCCGACGCGAAGAAGGGCGGCACGGTGATGCTATCCTCCATCGTCAACTTCGACACCCTCAACCCCTTCAGCCTCAAAGGGCGTCCCGCCCCGCTGATGGGTGGGTTGGGCAGCGGGCTGGTGTTCGAGTCGCTGGTGGACGCTTCTCTGGACGAGCCGTTCACCCAGTACGGCCTGCTGGCCCAGACCATCGACATCGCGGCGGACGCGCTGTCGGTGACATTCCACCTCAACCCCAAGGCGCGATTCGCCGATGGACGCCCGGTGACGGCCCAGGACGTGGTGTTCACCCTCGCCGCGCTGCGCTCCGATGCGGCCTCGCCGCTGTACCGATACTACTATGCGGACGTCTCGGCGACCGAGGCCATCAACCGGCGCACGGTGCGCTTCCGCTTCGCGCGCAAGAACCGGGAGCTGGCACTGATCATCGGGCAGCTGCCCGTGCTGCCGGAGCATTTTTACGGCGGGAAGGACTTCGGGCGCGATTTCGTCACCCGCGCGCTGGGATCGGGCCCGTACCGGGTGGAATCGTTCGCCTTCGGCAAGAACATCCGCTACGCACGGCGCCCCGACCACTGGGGCCGCGACCTGAACGTCAACGCGGGCAAGTACAACTTCGACGAGATCCTCGTCAAGTTCTACCGCGAACAGACGGTGCAAGTGGAAGCGCTGAAGGCCGGCGAGTTCGACTTCCTCCCCATCAACAGCAGCAAGCAATGGGCCGTGGGCGTCGCCGGGGACAAGTGGGACAAGGGCTACCTGGTCAAGGAGGCCCTGAAGCACCAGAACACCGCCGGCATGCAGGGCTACGCGTTCAACACCCGGCAGCCCATCTTTCAAAACCGCGAGGTGCGCCAAGCCCTGGCGCTGGCCCTGGACTTCGATTGGCTCAACCGAAACCTGTTCCACGGCCAGTACACGGCCAACGACAGCTACTTCGACAACTCCGAGCTGGCGGCGGAGGGTCTGCCCTCGCCAGCCGAGCTGAAACTGCTGGAGCCCCTGCGCGCACACCTGCCGCCGGCGGTGTTCAGCGAGCCGATGGGGCTGCGCCAGGGCCGTCCGGAAACCATACGCCAGCGCCTGCGCAGGGCCAAGCGCCTGCTGAACAAGAACGGCTGGAAGGTCAAAAACGGCGTGCTCACGGAAACCGCCAGCGGCCGCCCCATGCGCTTTACCATCACGCTGGTTTCGCCCGCCTTCGAGCGAGTCACCGAGCCCTACATCAACAACCTGCGCCGCCTGGGCGTGCAGGCCGGCATGAAGGTGGTGGACTCCTCGGTGTACGAGGGGGTGGTGCGCACCTTCGACTTCGACATGGTGGTGTCATCTTTCGGGCAGGCCCAATCGCCGGGCAACGAGCAGCGCGACTACTGGCACTCCGCCGCGGCCGGGCAGGAGGGCTCCCGCAACGTGATCGGCATCCAGAACCCGGCGGTCGACGCCCTGGTAGGGGCGATCATCTCCGCCGATTCCCGCCAGGCGCTCGTGACGGCGACCCGCGCGCTGGACCGGGCTCTCTGGCATGGGCATTACGCGGTGCCGCAGTGGTTCATCGACCGCCATCGCGTCACCTATTGGAACAAGTTCGGGCGACCCAAACGGCTTCCAAAGTTCTATAGCGCGCAGGGATTATTCTATTTCTGGTGGATCGATCCTGACCGGGAAGCGGCCCTGAAGGCGGCCGTGGCGGCGGGTCTGCCCCTTCCGCAGCAGCGATGAGCCATGTGGCCCTATATCATCAAGCGGCTGCTGCTGATGTTGCCGACCCTGCTGGGGATCGTGCTGATCACCTTCCTGGTGCTGCAAATTTTGCCCGGCGGCCCGGTGGAGCAGATGATGTCCCGCCTGCGCGCTCCCACCGCGCCGGGGGAAAGCGGAGCGGCCGGCGGTTTCGCGCAGCGGGATCGCCCCTTCGCCCGCCAGCTCGAGGCAGAGCAGGTGGAATACCTGAAGCGCCTGTACGGCTTTGACAAGCCCCTGCCCGTGCAGTTCTGGATCTGGCTGAAGAAGCTGTTCACATTCAACTTCGGCGAATCGTACTATCACCACCGCACGGTGGTGGAACTGGTGATGGAAAAGCTGCCGGTTTCCATCTCCCTGGGAGGCTGGACCTTTCTGCTGACCTATCTCGCCTGCATACCCCTGGGCATCCGCAAGGCCGTGCTGCACGGCACGCGCTTCGATTCGGTGACCAGCGTGCTCATCTTCGTCGGCTATTCCATCCCCGGCTTCGTGCTGGGAATATTCCTGATCGTGCTCCTGGGCGGGGGATCGTTCTGGGATATCTTCCCCTTGCGCGGCCTCACCTCGGACAACTTCGCGCAGCTGTCCGCCCTGGACAGGGTGATGGATTATCTCTGGCATCTGGTGCTGCCGCTGACGTGCTACGTGATCGGCAGTTTCTCCGTGCTCACGCTGCTCACCAAGAACTCCTTCCTGGACGAGATCAATCGCCAGTACGTGTACACCGCACGCGCCAAGGGCTTGTCCGAGAACGTGGTACTGTGGAAGCACGTTATGCGCAATGCAATGATCCCGGTTATCCTGTGTTTTCCCGGCAGCTTTCTCTCGCTGTTCTTTTCGGGGAGCATCCTCATCGAAACCCTTTTCTCCCTGGACGGCCTGGGCCTGCTCTCCTACGAGTCGATCATCA
>JACZVE010000142.1 GCA_022572825.1 SAR324 cluster bacterium | reverse complement strand
CGATGTCGGTGCAAACCTTCAACAAGTCTCCGGTAACGACCCCCAGCGCCGCGGCATCGGCGGTGTGCAGCCAGATGGGGTTGCGGTGGGAGATTTCCACCAGCCATTTGGCGTTGCTCGAGCGGCTGTGGATCAGGTTGGGCAGCCGGAAGGTGGGCACCAGCACGCACTCGTGCCGCGTGGCATCCAGCGCGTCCGGGTGGATGTGGCTCTTGATGTAGGCCGGCAGCGCGTACTCCGGCCAGCCCCACTCGGCCATGGTGGCGGAATACAGTTCCAGCCGCCGGGAGGGGGTGGGGAACCCCACCCGGGCTGCGCCGCCGACCGAGACGCCGACCGCCTCGCCGTCCCGGGTGACCAGCCCCGTTTCCGGGTCGGTGCGGCTGCCCGCCAGCGCCTCCTCGCTCAGGGACGCCTCGTGCTTGCGGTAGGTGGCGGGTTCCACCTCGAAGGCGCCGTAGCGCTTCATATATTCCAGCGGCGTCAGGTTCTCCTTGGCCGCCGCCTCGGGTAGCCGCGGGGTGTGCTCGAAGATGTAGCGGTAGTACTCGTCGACGGAAATCTTCTCCCCCTCCCGGTAGGGCGAGAGGAAGTGCTTCCGGATACCCAGATCGCCGTCCGGATCCATGCGCCAGGAGAGCTCGATCCAAAACTCGTCCTCCTCCCACACCTCGCCGGGGTTCACCTCGTGGGTGAACGTCACCGCGCGCCCGTTCTCCTCGGCGAAGCGGCGCAACACCGGCTGGCGGAAGGCGATCCACGTGCCCGCGTGAGTCTCGTAGCTGTTCAGGTCGTGCCGTTCCGAGGCGTGGCCCATGGGCAGCACGTAATCGGCGAAGGTCGCCGTCTCGTTCCAGGTGGGGGTGAGGGCCACGTGGGTGCCGACGCTGGCCTCGTCCCGCAGCATCTCGATCCAGGAGAACCCGTCCGGAAAGGTCCACACCGGGTTGAACACCCGGGTGAAGTAGACCTCCATGCGCCCCCGCCCCTCGCGTACGAGATGGGGCAGAATGGGGCTCATCTCGTAGTGGCTCAGCGGATACTCGGGCGGAAAGTGGAGCTCGTTCCACGACTTCTGCGGCGGTGGATCGTCGAACAGGGTCGGCTTGAACTTGTTCCAGCCGTTGGGCAGCGTCCCCCCCGGAGTCCCCACGGCGCCCACCAGCACGCTGACGAAGTGGAGGCAGCGCGAAACCTGCCATCCGCCGAGATTTCCCGTGGCCGGTCCGCGCCAGCTGTGGGCGGCGAAGCGCGTCCCCGCCTCCCCGATCCGCCGGGCGACCCGCACGATCGCCTCCGCGTCCACGCCCGCCTCCCGCGCGGCGAACTCGGGGGTGAACTCGGCATAGTCCTCCAGCAGCGCCGGCACCACCTGCTCGAATTCCACCGGGCGGCCGGGGTGCTTGGCCCGCAGGTAATCCGGCCAGTTCACCCAGTCCCGGAGAAAGGCCTCGTTGGTCATCCCCTCGGCGAGGATCGTCCGCGCCATGGCAAGCAGCACCGCCGCCTCGGAGCCGGGATAGGTGGGCAACCACTCGTCGGCCATGCTGGCCGTGTTGGAGAGCCGGGGGTCCATCACCGCCAGCCCGGCGCCCTCCATCCGGGCTTCGATAATCCGCTGGGCGTGGGGGTTGAAGTAGTGGCCCGACTCCAGGTGGGCGCTGAGCAGCAGGATGAAGCGGGCATTGGCGAAGTCCGGCGAGGGGCGGTCGAACCCCTGCCAGAGGGCATAGCCCAGCCGCGCGCCGGAGGAGCAGATGTTGGTGTGGCTGTTGTGGCCGTCCACGCCCCAACTGCGGAGCACCCGGTCCATGAACCCCTCGTGGCCCGGCCGGCCCACATGGTAGACCACCTCGTTGGTGCGCCCCTCCTGGAGCGTCTTGCGGATTTTGGCGGCGATCTCGTCCAGGGCCACATCCCAGGAGATGCGCTCCCATTCCCCGCCGCCGCGCTTTCCCTTGCGCCGCAGGGGATAGAGGATGCGCTCCGGGTCGTCGATCTGATTGATGGTGGCGGGTCCCTTGGCACAGACCCGGCCCCGGGATGCGGGGTGGTGGGGATTGCCCTCGAAGCGCCGCACCCGCCCCGTCTCCTTGTCGATAAAGGCCACCAGCCCGCAAGCCGACTCGCAATTGAAGCAGGTCGTCGGCACCAAATGGTAATGCCGCTTCACGGCGCGCGGCCAGGCCTGGGCGTCGTACTCCTCCCAGTCCTTCCACTGCTCAAACGGCGGAAAGCTCCGCAGTTCCCCTTCCGCGGCGCCGGTGGCAGGGGCTTCGCCTCCCTCACGAATAGTGGGAATGAGCCGCAGCGCCTCGGCGGCCTTCTCGATCCAGGATTTGGGCTGGTTCTCGGGCATATTGGTCACGCGCGTTGCTCAGCACGTCTTAATTGTTGCTCATCGAAGCGCAAGCACCATCGGTCCCTGCGGGAGGATTTGGGGTAAATTTCCCCGGCCGAAAAAATCGTGGCGCCCATTCTAACTTTGCGGCACCAATTGCGGCGCCTTGACCCGCACGTGCTCCATCGGCAGCGAGAAAATCAGCACCAGGACGCAAGCGAGCAGCTTCCAGTGGGGCGCCGCGCCGGAAGCGAACAGCACCAGGGGCACCGCGATCCCCAACGCCGCCGCCGGCCAAAAGACGCGCCGCAACGGACCGCGAATAATGATCCAAGCCGCTGTTGCGGCGTCCCGGCTGGCGTGGGTGAGCATGAATTCGGTCAGCAGCAGCCCCAGGCTCACCAGCAGCAGCGCGGCCAGCAGCCGGTCGAACCCGGCGCTCTCCTGGGCACCCGCCAGCAGCGCGATGCCGAGCACGACCACCAAGCCGTTGATCACGCTTTGCAGCGCCATGTGTATCGGGAGCAGCGGCGTCTGCCAGAAGTCCCGCCCCTTGGCCTGGGCGAACAGGAATCCCGTGTAGCTGGCGACGATCAGGCCCACGATGGCGAGCAGCGCCTTGAACCAGGCCGGCCCCGTGTCCCCGGTGTGGGCCGCGTAGAGCGCCCAGAACAGGCACAACCCGCCGTACACGAGCATCGCGTAGGCGCCCCGCACCAGCCAGGAGCGCCACTGGGGCCGGAGCAGCACGTAAAGAAAACGCGCCGGCCGGTCCAAGTCCTTCACCAGCAGCACCCCGGTCAACGCCAGGAACAGCAAGGCCAGCCCGCCCAACAGCGCGGCGAAGCTGGGCGGGATCGTCATGATCCCCGCCAGATCGAGCAGCAGTGGCGCGGTGACCACCCCCGCGGCGATGGACTTGGTCCAAAGATACCCGGCCACCTCCCAGCCCCACAGCACGCCCTTGTCCGGGACATCGTAGGTGCGCTGGCTGGGTGGCCCGGGCACCGCCGCCACGACACCCCCGGCCGCCGCCTTCGCCGCGGCTTTGCCGGCGGCACCGGACCAACGGGCCGAGCGCTGGTGGGCGTGATGGCCCACCCCCGCCGCCTGGGCCGTGGCGGAATAGGCGCTGCCCGGAGGCGCCAGCTCGGGCCGGAGGGCGGCCTCGTCCGCGTCGATGTAGAAAAGCTTCGGCCGGGTGCCCTTCTCCGCCTTGCGGACGGAGACCGGGTGCCGCGCCACCAACCGGGCGATTTCCGTCCCCGGGTCGTCCAGGTCGCCGGCGATGATGGCCCGCTCCGGACACACCACCACGCAGGCCGGCTCGATCCCGAGTTATGACCGAAAGTTGTGTTCTGGCATGAGGTGAGGAAGGCGGCGTATCCTGGGTGATCGAAACGGTTCACCCCCAACAAGAGGAAAGGATACGCCATGGATGAGAATAGGGTGATCGCTCTGGAAATGCCAGGGGAGGGCGAGCGGGATGCGCTGACCGAGGTTTTGCGGCAAGGAGCATGGCGCATGTTGGCTCAGACGGTCGAGGCGGAAGTCGAGGCGTTTGTGGCCGCGCATGAGCACATCAGGGATGGGGAAGGCCGCCGCTTGGTGATTCGCAATGGCTACCTGCCTGAGCGCACGATCCAGACAGGAATCGGCGATATCGCGGTCAAGGCGCCCCGCGTTCGGGATCGCAGTGGATCGGGCATCCGGTTCACTTCCGCGATTCTGCCGCCTTATCTGCGCCGTACCAAGAGTATCGAGGAGCTGATTCCCTGGCTTTACCTGAAGGGAATTTCCACCGGGGATTTCCGCGAGGCCCTGGCCGCGCTGCTGGGGCCGGAGGCGCCGGGGCTTTCAGCGGCGACGGTCTGCCGGCTGAAAGAGGTGTGGAAGGGCGAGTTGGAGACTTGGCGGCGGCGCGATCTGACCGGCAAGCGTTACGTGTACTTCTGGGTGGACGGCGTGTATTTCCAGGCCCGGTTGGAGCACGCCAAGCAGTGCTTCCTGGTGATCATCGGCGCCGATGAGGCCGGCAACAAGGAGCTTGTGGGCCTCTGGGACGGCTTCCGGGAAAGCGAGCAATCCTGGATCGAGTTGCTGCTGGATCTGAAATCACGGGGATTGGAGATGGGGCCGAAGCTGGCCACCGGCGACGGCGCGCTGGGCTTCTGGAAGGCCTTGCGCAAGGTCTATGGCGAAACACGGCAACAGCGATGCTGGGTGCACAAGACGGCCAACGTGCTCAACAAACTGCCCAAGAGCCTGCAACAGCAGGCCAAGCAACGCCTTCATGAAATCTGGATGGCGGAAGGCAGGGATGAAGCTGGGAAGGCTTTCGATCTCTTCATCGACTCATATCAGGCCAAGTACCCCAAGGCCGCGGAGTGCCTGGCCAAGGATCGCGACGCGCTGCTGGCCTTCTACGATTTCCCTGCGGAGCACTGGCTGCACATCCGCACCACCAATCCCATCGAATCGACCTTCGCCACCGTGCGGCTGCGCACCGCCAAGACCCGAGGCTGCCTCTCCAGGGAAACCGCTTCCACCATGGTCTTCAAGCTCACCCTCTGCGCTCAGCTGAAATGGCGTCGCCTGAACGGATCGCATTGGCTGGCCGAGGTGATCGAAGGGGTGAAATTCGAGGACGGAATCAAGGCTGAAAAAATCGCCGCCTGAAAACCTCAGAACACAACATTTGACAATAACTCGTTCGAAATTCGTGGATTTGATTATGCGCACAATACTTTCCGCTGCAGCGCGTAAAGCAGTGCAAGAACGCGATCATGGTGCTTGTAGAAACTGCGGTCTAGACACTTATAGGATTGTAAGAATCATCAGATCTGCACTGGCTCATTATAGAAGCATGGGTGGGGATCTGTGGTGGGACGGAGGGACGGACATCCTCGAAGCGATTGGTTGGATTCCTGACCTCGATCGAACGCCCTTCGATACAGACCACGTCCGACCTGTTGCGCTGGGTGGAGAGGATGTAATGGAGAACCTGCAGACGCTGTGTCAGCCTTGCCATCGTGACCGCTCAGCCAAGTTGCATCGCCAAGTCACGGGTCTCCCTGAAACGGATTCCCCTCACATTAGAACGGAGAGAAAACCTCCACGCCTCATCAGCAGGTACAGATTGTTGGATGAGAAGACGGTGGACGAGAAGATGCGGTTACCGAGCAGCAACTTGGTTGTCAACGTGGTTCAGGCGAGACTTCGCGGCGTTTCTTACCGGGTCATCTTAAGGGGCCATCACGCCTTGGCAGCCGCAAGAAGGCGGGGCATCGAGCCTAATTGGATGGGTCCCAACCCGGAATTTCAGGAATACTTGCGTGGTCGTGAGCCAAGCAGCGTGGAGTATTTCTTTCTACACATATTTGGCCACTCCGGATGGTTCTTTGTGGATACTGGTCTGCCGGTGCGGCGTCTTCTTGTGAGGGACTGAGCATGCGTCCATGCAGAACAGCGATTCCGGTTGCTTGGCTTGCGGCACTACGGCCGCCCGGCCATCTGTCCCCGGCACCGGAAAAAATGGGGGTAAGAGGGAGGTGTGCCCGAGATCCGGAAATCGCGGCCTTTAATCAATCGAAAACGAAAAATTCCGCCCGCGAACCGGAAAAATGGTTAAAGGACGGGATTTTAAATCACTGGTGAAATATCCGGGCTAGAACTAATACTGTTCACTTTATCACACTGATGCATTGCGCGAAGTCAATTCGTTTCGGCATCAGCTCGAATGATGGCCTGACGGGATAGTTGCTCATCTTGCGTTTCACCTTGCGGGGATTGCGCCGGCCGCGGCTGGAGACGACCAGATCGGCCAGGATTTCAGCGAGCACGGCTTCATGAAAGGTTTTCCGGTGCTGAGGGGGGAATAGCAACGAAATGGGGCAGCTTGCGGCGAATCACGCGCACCGCGTGGACATAGGAGACGCGATCGGGGTCGAGTTCGCCCTTGAGGGCGGCCTCGTGCATCAGGCCGCGGATGGCGAAATGGGCCAGCAGCAGGCCGTAGAACTCCTGGCGCACCAGCTCCGGCGTCTTGCTGCGCAGCACGATCTGCCGCCCGCGCAAGTGGGTTTTCAGCTCGTCCAGCGCCGTTTCGATCTCCCAGCGCTGGGCGTACAGCGCCGCCAGTTCCTCCGCCGGCGCCTGCTCGGGGTCCAGAATGGTTGTGATGAGCCGGTAGACCGGCTCTGCGCCCGGCACCCCCTCCAAGGTGTACTCGATCACGCGCACCGTGAGCGTGCCTGTGGCGTTGCGGCGGTGTTTCCGGGAAAGATCGATGCGCGAGAGGTACGAGCCGTCGGCAAGGCGCTGCGAGCAGGGCAGGCGCAGGTTCTTCTTGACCCGCCACAGCAGCTCCGCTCCGGTGGCCCGGGCCTGCTGCCAGAGCGCAAAGCCGAAGAACTCGCGGTCGGCCAGGCACAACATGCCCGCCTGCAAGTGGGCGATCACCTCCCGGGCCAAGGTGGTCTCACCGGTTGCAAAGGGACCCAGGCGCGTGCCGAACAGCACGTGGGTGCCGCACTCCAGCAAAGAGACGAAGCGCAGCTTCGGATAGGCGCTTCGGCCGCGGCTGGCGCCTGGCCTCCCGAAGGCGGTCTCGTTGTCCTGGGTGTCGGCGACGTCCAGGGTGGAGCCGTCCAGGCTCACCAGCCGCCAGCGCTGGTAGAACGCCCCTTTGGTCTCTTCCGTGGCGATCGGATGCGCCACCTCGTCGTGCAGCGCCCGCAGGGGCTCGGCCCCCAGCCGCGAGCGCGCCTGGGAAATGCCCGACTTGCCGGTGACCTTCAACGATTCCCCCGGGCCGGCCAGCCAGGCCAGCCCTTCCAGCAGGCAGCGCAGCACCTCCCGGTAGGACACCTGCATGTAAAGCGCCAGCGCGATCACGTAGTATACCACCACGTGCGCCGGCAGCTCGCGCTGGCGCCGGCTTTCCTTGTTCGTGCGGCGCAGCACGGCATCCACCTGATCGCGCGGAAACGATTTGGCAATGACGCCCAGGCTGATGAAGTCGGTGAGGCGCGAGCCCTTGGGCAACTCTGCAAGCGTGCGTGCCATGGCGATACCCTCCTTCCTTGGATGGTTCGCCACGAAGCTATCACGTCTATTCCACAAAGTGAACAGTATTACCGCTAGGCAGGGAGGGGCTGGTGGGCCACGGCAGAGCCGCGATCGTGGCTGTGGAATCCCCCCTTCCCTGCACAGCGGGTCAGGGGGAAGGGGTCCCGCGCAGAGAGCTCGAATCGGCGATTCCGGCGACTTTGCACTTGCCCTGACC
>JACZVE010000141.1 GCA_022572825.1 SAR324 cluster bacterium | reverse complement strand
ACCGGGTCGTGGACATCAAGCGCCGGTTCGCCCGCTCATGGCGCAATATGGCCCTGGCCGCGGGGCTTGTCGTCCTAATTGGCGGAGGAGCCGTCGCCGCCTGGGTGATCCTGACTCAGCCAATGTCGTTCTTGACGGAGGTGAAGACCCGAGAGCCCCTGCCCTTGCCCGACAAGCCCTCCATCGCCGTGCTGCCATTCGTCAACATGAGCGGCGACCCGGCGCAGGCATATTTCAACGACGGCATCGCCGAGGAGATCACCACCACTCTTTCCAGGCTTTCCAATCTGTTCGTGATCGCCCCCGACTCCGCCTTCACCTACAAAGGCAGGGATGTGGATTTAGAAGACGTGGGCGAGGAATTGGGCGTGCGCCACGTGCTGGAAGGCAGTGCACGGAAGGCGAATGGGCGGTTGCAGATAGACGTACGGCTCATCGAGGCCGCCACGGGCAATCAGGTGTGGTCGGAGGAGTTTGATCGGGGCCTGCCGGAGCTGTTTGCCGTGCATGAGGAGATTACACGGAGCGTAGTGACCGCGCTCGATGTCGCGCTGGCGGAAGGAGAAAGCGAGCGCGTTTGGCGGACATCTACTGACAATCTCGAGGCCTACGATACTTACCTGCGAGGGCTCGAGCTGGATCGCCGCATGACTCCCCTGGCGAACGCTAATGCAATTCAAATGCTGGAAAGAGCAATCGAGCTTGAGCCCGAGTTCGCGCGGGGGTATACAAAACTGGGACACCTCCAGGTGACTGCACTGGAGTTCGGCTGGGTTCCTTATTCCACTGAATCCATAAATAGTGTGCTAGCGTTGGCCAATCGGGCCATTGCACTGGATAACACCGAGCCCGCTGCCTACGGATTGCTAGGTCTTGCACATGTGGTGAAAAGGCAACCCGATCAGGCCATACCCGAGTTGGACAAGGCCATCAGCCTAAATCCGAACAGTTCCACGGTGAAGGCGCTTCTGGCGATTGCCTTGATGCATACGGGAAGGCTTGATGAGGCTTTGGTGCAGATTGATCGTGCGATCCGCCTAAATCCCGCGCCACCGACGTGGTACTTGGTGGTGTTTGGCGATGTCTATCGGCGGATGGGACGTTTCGATGAGGCGATATCCGCTTTCAGAAAAATCCCTGGACAAGACCGAGAGAGTTTCAATGCGCGCCTTCTATTGATTGCCACCTTCGTTGACGTCGGACGGGAAAAGAAAGCGAGAGACGAGGTAGCGGAACTCATGAGATTGTATCCTAAATTCTCAGTGGACCTTTTTTCGAGCTGGGGGTTGGATTCTTGGCGAGTAATTTATTATGATAGGGCCGAATCGGAGGCCGTTGCAAAAAGACTCCGCAAAGTTGGGTTATAGCCAACAAATTTAACAGAATGATATAGGAAGTAAGAGCCGAAATCCGTGTTCAAAATATTGCAATCAAATAGGAGAAAAGATGATGGAAATTAGATTCGCGGTCGTTGGCGGACTATTCATTGTGGCTTGTGTTCATTTTCTATTGCTCCCTCCCCAAGCCCAATCACAAGGTCTGCCGGAAGGAGTCGATGTAGTGATCATTTCGGAGCATAAAAGCAATATTCCCGGTATTGAAAAAGTTAGACTTATTAAGATAACAATTCAGCCTGGAAAAGCTTGGGAGAATACACCGATAGTTGAAATGGTTCTCTGAACTGCCGCCCAAGGGTCGTTCACAGTTGTGAACCATGACACTGGTGAAACACACAATCATGCAACAGGGAGTAGTTGGGTACTCCAGAAGGGAATAACAGTATCAATCTACAATAGAGGAGATGTACCCGCAGTACAAATGGTTTGGGAATTGGTTGCCGAGAAATAGATTCGACCGAGATTAAAAAACGGCCGGGAGGGCATCGAAGGGTGCCCGGATTTTCAGGGCTCAGGAACACCGCATCGTCCGCCTGCGACCTCCACCGGTCCAGGCACATTTCGCGGAAGAGGGCCTCCGCCCGATTCACTCCTCCAGGGAGTCCTTTATTCTACCTGTCTCTTGACTCACGGCTCATATCCGTCTCACGAGGTCTGACGGTTTACAGGGGGGGCCGTTTTGGGCAGCACCCGCGCCGCCAGGGGCGCGATGGTCAGTCCCTGCACGACGATGGAGAAAATTACCACCGCGTAGGTCGCCGTCAGAATGGCGTCCCGTAGCGGGTGCTCCGGCAGCGACAGGGCGAGGGCGACCGAAATCCCACCCCGCAACCCCCCCCAGATCAGGATCGGCACCGAGCCCGGCGTGAAGGTGCGGAAGAAAGAAAGCGCGTACATCGGCACGACCACCCCGATCGAACGGGCGAGGAGCACTATCGGGATCGCGACGGCGGCCAGCAGCAGGTTTTCGGCCTTCAGGTCCAGCGCCAGCACCTCGAGGCCGATCAACAGGAACAGCAGCGCGTTGAGTATCTCGTCCACGATCTCCCAGAAGGTATTCAAGTGCTGCCGGGTCGAAGCGCTCATGGCGAAGCGTGAGCCGTAGTTGCCGATGAGCAGGCCCGCGACCACTTCGGCGATGGGGCCGCTGGTGTGCAGGTGATGGGCCACCGAATAGGTGCCCGTGACCAGGCACAGGGTGACGATGATTTCCAGTACGTGATCGTCCAGGCCGCGCATGATCAAAAAGGCGATCAGTCCGGTGACGAGGCCGAGCACTATTCCCCCCACCGCCTCCCGCAGGAAGAGGAGCACGATGCCGACGAAATCGGCGCCGTGTGCGCTTCCGCTCGCAGCGGGAAAGGCCAGCGCGACGAGGATGGTGAAGATGACGATTCCGACCCCGTCGTTGAACAGGCTTTCCCCGGCGACCTTGGCCTCCACAGTGGGCGGAACCGGGTTTTTCTTGAATATGCCCAGCACCGCTACCGGGTCCGTGGGGGAGATGAGCGAACCGAACACCAGCGCCATCATCAAGGGCAGACCCATGATGAGGGACAGACTGCCGCCGACCACGAAGGTGGAAATCATCAAGCCGACGGTTGCCAGGGTGGCAATGCTCCACTTGCGGCTGGCGAGGGCGCCCAAATCGACGTGCAGGGCGCCCGCAAACAGCAGGAACGAGAGCATGCCCTCCATCAAAGCCTCCCGGAAGTCGATGGTGCTGACCAGGGAGCGGGCCGTCCCGGCCAGGTGAAGCCCCGGCAGGATGGCGTCGATGAGCAACAGTCCCAGTGAGGCCAGCAGGGCGAACACGACCTGCCCAATGGTCGCCGGCAGCCTCAGGAACCTGGCGTTGACGATGCCGAAGATGACGATGATAAGCAGGAGAATGGGGATGATATCGAAAATAGTCACGGTGTTCCCGTTGGTGATTTACCCCTCCGCGCAGGGTGCGCGTGGTTTCCGCTCCCTGCACGCGGGGAGGGGTTGGGGTGAGGCCACACCACTACGAAGCACCCTGGCCGGTCTCGGTGGCGTTCACGAGGCAGGCCATGTTGCCGTAGGGGTGGCGGTTCTCGTGCATGAGTTGGTGGGCGTCGCCGATCTCGTCGAATGAGAAGGTCTGGGACAGGCAGGGGTCGACCTTACCCTCGGCGACGAGCTGGTTGACCGCGGCGGCCTGCTCGTCGTTGGAGAGATGGCTGCCCTGAAAGCGCTTCTGCCGCATCCAGTGGTAACGCAGGTCCAGGGTGACGTTGAACCCGGTGGTGCCGGCGCAGATCACGATCATGCCGCCCGTGGCGCAGGCGAACCCCGACGTGGGCAGGGTGGCCTCCCCCGGGTGCTCGAAGACGATGCGGGGGCTGACCCGCTCGCCGACGGCATCCCAGATGGCCTTGCCGAATCCGCGGGCGCCCTTGGCCCACGTCCCGTAATCCGGGCTGTCGATGTCGGGCATCGAGCCCCAGTGGTCGAAGTCGTTGCGGTTGATCGCCCCCACGGCCCCATGGTCGAGGCAGAACTGGCGCTTGCCCTCGTCGGAGATCACCGCCACCGGACGGCCGCCGTGGGCCTTGGCGATTTGCAGGGCCATGCTGCCCAATCCGCCCGCGGCGCCCCACACGAGCACCACGTCCCCCGGCTCCACCACGTTGGGCGGCCAGCCCATGAGCATGCGGTAGGCGGTCGAGGCGCACAGCAGATAGCAGGCGGCCGCCTCCCAGGTCAGGTGCTTGGGCTTGGGCTGGCACTGGTGCGATTGCGCGCGGGCGAACTGGCAGTAGCTGCCGTAGTTGGTCTGGTAGCCCCAGATGCGCGTGCTCTCGGCCAGCATGGGGTCGCGGCCGGAGAGCACCCACGGATCGTCCGGCTCCCACCAGCCGCTGTGGACGACCACCTCGTCCCCCGGCTTGACGTGGGTCACTTTGCCGCCCACGGCCCACACGATGCCCGAGCAGTCGCTGCCGCCGGCATGGAACTCCTCCGGCTCCCCGCGCTTTTGCCGGTCGGCGATCACGTCCACCGGCTGGCCCAGGGCGGCCCAGACGTTGTTGTAGTTGATGCCCGTGGCCATGACGTAGATCAGCACGTCATCCGGCGCGATCGCCGGCGTGGGAATAACCTCCCGCTTCCATGCGTCCTTGGGCTCGCCGAACCGGTCCTGCCGCACCGTGAAGGCGTGCATCTTCTCGGGAACCTCGCCCACAGGGGGCCTTTCGCCGAGCGCGCAGATTTCCATGCGACTCTCCTGATAGATGATCGGAGCCCGCTTTGCGGGCCGGGATAGAAGTAATTATGCTTGGCCCAGGCAAATTGCAAGCCCGCGGCCCGCGCCCGCAGGTTCCGCGCGGGTTTCGATGGAGCCGCACCGGCCCCGGCGTCAACCGGAGCGCTCGGGTTGACCGTCGGAGCCGACGCCTTATCCGCTGGAGGCCTGCCCCGGTATGAAGTATGGGGCGAGATGTGTGCGGACGTTCGGGATTTCCTGGAATCGGAGCGCTACCCGACGGCGAAAAACGGCCGCTACACCCGCAGCCAGGTTTCCGAGAAGGCCAGGAAGGCGGTGGTGCTCTTGCGCCCTGCGAAGTCGCGGGGAAAGGAGCGGCCGGGCAATGGCTTGCCGTTGAGAGTGGCCTGGGCGCGGCCGCAGTCGCAGAACAGGCTGAACATCTCGTGAGCGCCGGTGGGGCTCTGTTCGGGCGCCAGGTCCACCATGAAGGGCGCGCTCAGGTCGTTCCAGGCCAGGCGGATGTGCAGGCCGTCGCCGTGGAGGTCCTCGATGTAGGTGCGAGGCAGGTCGCTGGTGGTCGAGACGTTCTGGACGGCCTTGTATTCCATCCCCTTCAACCCCGGCCGGTCCTTGAACGAGCCGAAGTGGCGGAAGAAATTCTCGGCCAGGTAGTGGGCGAGCGGTTCGTTGTTGGAAGCGCAGATGTTCATGGCTTGCGGCGTACTCTGCTCGGCGTCCGGCGCCTCGAGCAGCACGACGCCCTCGCCGCGCCCATGGGGCGACGCCACCACCCGGAAGAACGAGATCAGGGTCACGAAGGGCCCGTCCTCGGTCTCCTTAAGGTACATGCCGGGATTTTCCCCCGACCAGTCCACGGTTCCGGCGGGAAAGGGTCCGCGCTCGCTCATGTGCCGCTCCTTCGTTAGGGTTTCGGGTGAATCGGTGCGGCCGTTTCAACCGCGCCGCGCCGCGCCCGCCACGGCCATGAGGTCAAGGCCATGGCGTCAAGGCGATCGCGTCACGGCCACGACGTCACGGCCATGATGTCACCGCCATGAGGTCACGGCATCGTGACGACCGCGACGATCCCCGCGCCGATGGGGAACGCCTGGACCGTCGGCACCGGACCCCGCCAGCAACCCCCGCAGCGCCGGAAGCGGAAGCCCCCCCGGCCGAATCCGCCGAAGCTGCGGCGGAAGCTGCGGCTAAAGGTGCGCGTCCGGCGCACCGAACGCCCGGCGGTGACGGCGCTCCGGTTGCGGAAGGAACCCGCCGAGCGGCGAAGCGCCCCGCCCCGCCCCGTGCGGCCGAATCCGCCCGAACGGGCCGAGACCTGGCGCTGGCGGAACCGGGTCGAGGAGCGCAGCTGATTCAGGGAGCGCGGCGCCCGGTTGGCGAAGGCCCGGCTGTACTGGCTGCGCGGCGCGGCACCGCTGCGGGAGCGGATGGCCGAATTTGCAGCCGGGGCGCTGCGCTGGTAGTTGCGGCTGGAAACGATCCCGGCACGCTGACCCGCGATGGCGCCGACGCCGTACGGCCGGTACAACCCATAGCCGTAGCCATAGCCGGCGCCGTAGAACCCGTACATGCGGGGAAAGAACATCCACTCCATCATGCGCATGCCCATATACATGGTCAGGAAGCTGGAGGTGGTGTCCCGCGCGACGTAGTGCTGCTGATGCTGATTCGGATAGACGTGCTGGTTCCCCTGTGCCTGGACGGTGAGCGCCTTGTCGTCCAGCGTGATGGACATGGTGGCCACCTCGATGGTCTCCACGTCCTTCCACGCGTCGGTGTCGCCCGCCTTGGGCAAGGGATAGGCATCGTGGGCGGGCACCCGGAGCGAGAGCAGCACGTACTGCTCGCCCTCTTGGGGCTCCGGCTTGACGAGGATCGGGTCGGCGATCTCGTCCCCGTTGAGATCGATGGTGCTGATCTCCCGCACCCGGTCGCTCACCTCCCGTATCAGGAATTCCAGGAAGGCCTGCTCCCGCAGGCCCTTCTGGGCCGCCTCGCGGATCGCCTGCTTGCCGATCTCGGGCAGCAGCGCCACGTCCAGATCCCGCGCCAGATCGAGCTGCGCCGCCTCCGCGGTGAGTCCCTGGGATACGGCCAGCCGGTCGTAGTCCAGGCTGCGCCGCCCCTCGTAACGCTTCTCGCCCCCGCGGAAGAAGATCCACAGAATCGCGACGACCGCGATGATCAAGAACCAGTGGTGCATTTTCATGTGCGCTTCCTCGCTAAGCGGCCGGCCGGCAACGGGCATGTGCGCTCCGTCGCCACCCGGGTTGAACTGCGTCCCGGTTGAATGGCGTCCCGGTTGAATGGCGCCCCGGTTGACGGGCCATCACCGTAGCCGCGGCCCAAACTCTACCCATCCCCCCGGGGCTTGGCAACCGCAGCGTCGAATCAGCGGCTCAGCGCCGTGCCGCGGAAGTGGGGCAACGCCAAGCCCCATACGCCACATGCGGCGCACAGCACACCGATCACGGCGAACAGCTCGTGAATGGCGATCCAGTTCAAGACGACCCCGACCGTCCCAATGGACAGCGCGGTCATGCCCGAGACAGCCAGGTGAAAATAGGAAAATACCCGCCCGCGCACCTCCGGCCGCACCATGCCGTGCAGGGCGGTGAGCCGCGAGATGGTGATCGTCGGAATGCCCAGGGAGTGGATCACGATCAGGATCGCGGTGCCGGTTACGCTGCTCAGCCACAGCATGGGCACGAAGGTCAGACCGTCGTAGATCAGCCCCACGAACAACATCCGGGTGGGATTCCACCGCCCTCCGTAGCGCACGATGAGCCAGGTGGAAAGGATCATCCCCCCCGCGTATGCGCCTTCGATCAGGGCGAAGGCGGAGCCGGAGGCGCCCAGGTGCTCCTTCACGTAGATGGGCATGCCCACGATTACCGGGCCCATCAGGAAGAAGTTGTTCACCGCCGTGATGACCCAGATCCAGAACACCCGCCGCTGTTCCCGGAGATAGCCGAACCCCTCGCGCATCCCCCGCAGCAACCGCGCCAGGAGCCGCCCGCCCG
>JACZVE010000140.1 GCA_022572825.1 SAR324 cluster bacterium | reverse complement strand
CCGCGTTGGTGCTGACCACCGAGGCTTCCGTCAGCGAAAAACCGGAGCCCAAGAAAGACATGCCTGGCGGTGGTGGAATGCCCGGCGGCGGCGGCGGCATGGGCGGCATGGGCGGCATGGACATGATGTAAGCCATGACGCAGGCTCCGTCCCTGCAAGCAATTCCCGGGCGAGGGTGCGGCCGCCGCGCGCGGTGCGCCCCTCCCCGGGCAGCCCGCCTTCATCGCCATCCCCCCTTGGCGATTATTCTATTCCGGGTCTGAACAGACCAAGCGTCGTCGTTTCATACGGAATCGCATTCGAAGTATAACCAGCGCCCCATGCCAGAGTAGGACGCCTTAGTGCCGGTCTCGCCCGTCCTGAGCGGAACCGAAGGGCCTACCCTGAGCCTGTCCTGAGCCGGTTGAAGGGATTGTCGAAGGGAAGGACGCGGTGTTTGACGCTGATTGACTGCCGCCCGGTCTCGGCAATGGTTCGCCCGTGCTGTCGCCTGTCGAACGCGGGGTAACCCGGCAGCGAAACCAGCACCTACCTGTCGGGCAAGGCGTGAGATGGGAAGGCCTCGGCCAGGCGTCGGAAGATCTCGGCGCGAGTGTGGCGGGGCTGATTGAGCATGATCACGAATGGACGCCGCTGGCCCGGCGGCGCCGGCAGAAAGCCCGCCAGCGTGTACACGCCCTTCAGGGTGCCGGTTTTGGCCGGCACCTGCAGTGGGGCTTTGCCGTATTTCTTGAGCAGGTGCGCCCATGGGTGGAAGGCATCGACGATGGCCAGCATCGCATCCAGACCGATCCGGTTCTTGCGGGAAAGTCCCGAACCTTCCTCCAGTGCGAAGGCCTCGGCCCGCAGACCAAGCTGCTCCAGCAGGTAGTGCCGCAGCAGGGCCATCCCCGCCTCCATGGATGCCGGCTCGCCGCCAATATGCAGCGCCATGGCCAGCACGAGCTGGTTGGCGATGAAGTTGTTGGAAAACTCCATCATCCCGCCCACCACTTCCCGCAGGGGCCGGCTGGAGCGATAGACGAGCACCGGTCTCAGACCCGGGGGCACGCGGCCGACGCGCGCCGGGGCGGCGAAGCGCGCACCGGATTGCGTGAATATGGCCTGCGCCAGCTCGCCCGCATAGCTCAGGCCGGAGATGCCATTCGCCGTGAGATTGATGCGATGGCGGCCCGGAGGCAGGCTCCGCGCCAGTTGCCGCGCCAGTGGCGTCAGGGGCGTCTGGGGTTCGGCGGAGCGCACGGTTCCGCCCGGGGTAACGGACACGAACACGGTGTTGAAGTTGGCGACCAGAGCGCCCAGACGAGCGTCGTAGGGATTGAGCGAATTCGCCGCGCCTTCCACCGGCATGCCGTCGGGAACGGCCGATCCGTCCAGCACCAAGCCCCGCAGGGGCGAAGCGAAATGCCCCCGCAGGGCTAACGCGGCGGCCATCCGCTGCCATTCCTCGGAAACGAGAAACGGATCGCCGTACCCACGCAAATACAGCGTGCCTTCCCGGCGGTAAACCTCGGTTCGGAAGCGGTAGTCCGGACCCAGGTAGTGGAAGGCGGCCAGTGCTGTCGCCAACTTGATGATCGAACCGGGCGTGTACGTACCCGGCGCGTACTGGAAGACCGCGCGGCCGTTTTCGCCGACGGCGACTCCGCCGTTCTGCACCAGCGGCGCCAGCGCCCGGCGCAATTCGCGCCGCTCCCCGGGCCGCTGCTCCGCACTGGCGAGGCGGAAGGCCCCCCCCACCAGCGCTACCGTCAGCGCGACCCACACCACGAGCGCCGCGCCGCGCAGGCAGCGGTGGCGGGCCGCCGGCACGAGCCGGGTGCTCACGATGGTTGGCAGGTCGGACAATAGAACGTGCTCCGTTGCTGCTGCCGGGCACGGGCGATCGGGGACCGGCAGGCAGGGCAGGGCAGGCCTTCCTTGCCGTACACGCGGAGGAAGTTTTGAAATTCACCCGTCTTGTCGTCCACCCGGCGGAAGTCGGAGATCGTCGTGCCGCGCATTTTGATGGCCTGCCTCAGCAACCGGCGCGTGGCCTGGTGCAGACGCGTCGCCTCCGCGCGGGTCATCGCGTTGGTACTGCGGAAGGGAGAAAGCCCGGCGGCGAAGAGGATCTCAGCGGCATAGATGTTACCGAGCCCCGCCAGCTTCGACTGATCCATCAGCCAGTTCTTGAGCGGCATCCGACTTTCCCCGGCGGCGCGCTCCAGCCAGTCCACCGTAAAGCCGCGGGACAACGGATCCATGCCCAGCAGCCGCAACGAGGGGTGACGGCTGAGGCGCTCCACAACCGTCAGCGTCCCGAAGCAGCGCAGATCCTGGAAAATCAGCAGCGTGTCGTCGTCCAGCTCGAACCAGGCTCTGTGGTGAGGGTGGGGCCTCGCCAGCCGGGGCGACAGGATGAATTTTCCCGTCATGCGCAAGTGCCCGACCAGAAATCCGCGCGGATGCAGATGAAACAGGAGATACTTGCCCCTGCGGCGCACCCGCGTGAAGCACTGGCCCAGCAGCGAACCGCGGAATGCCTCCGCCGGCACCACCCCCAACGCATCCGCGCGGAAGATTCGCACCTCGCGGATGCTGCGGCCGGGCAGCACCTCGTTCAGCTCCCGCGCAATCGTTTCCACCTCGGGTAATTCGGGCATCCGGCAACGGGTCCTGCGCGATTATTTTCGTTGCTTCAGCCATCGTTGCACCAGCATGGCGGTCTTCTGCGGATCGGCGCGGGCTTCCGCGATGATGTCTGCGCGATTCGGCATGCCCTGCTCGATTTCCTGGGGTATCTCCAATTCCTCCCCTTCCAATGCCTGAGTGTAGTCGGGAATCAGCAGATCGAAGTCGGGCTTCTGCCGCAGCACGCGAAGGATGGGCCGCACCACGAACACCGCCACCACAACCACGCTCACAGTGGCGAAAAGCAGCCGCAACAGCAGCAACACGCTATCTTGAGACATCCTTGGTTTCTCGCCTGCTCTGCATTTCAGGCCCGCGCCTCAGGGAAATTCGGCACCTGCAAGCGGTGTCAAATTGGGCGAAGCCGGCTGCCTGCCTTGTGTGGCATTGCTATCGCGTCGGAATTCCCTTGCGGTATTCTAGGCCATAGCCGGAGGGATGTTAAGCGCGATCGTCTGGCCGGGTATCGTCAGGAATCCCGCTCGACAATCAGGTACCTCGTCAGCGCCTCCAGCAGGGCGCGCTGAGGGGACGGGGCCAGGTTTCGCAGCACCTCGCGGGCCTCGGTGCCCAGCTCCGAGCAGCGGGCCCGCACCGCTGCCAGCGCGCCGGTCTCTTCAGCACGCGCAATGACCCACGCCGCTTCCTTCGGCTGGCTCTCGGGCGCGGCGCGGATCAGGACGGATCTCAGCCGGTCGCGCTCCGGCCCGGCCAGCCGCTCCATCAGCTCGATGATGATCAGGGTGCGCTTTCCTTCGGCGACGTCCCCGCCCCGCTCCTTGCCATAGCCTCCGGAAAGCACGCCCGGCGCGGTTTCCGCGGAGTCGCTGGTCAGGTTCAACACGTCGTCGCGCAATTGGAACCCGATGCCCAGGCGCTCTCCGTAATCCCCCAGCGTGGCAATCAGCGCGTCGTCGCCACCGCCCATGATGGCGCCGAGCTGGCAGGGGCCGCGACCGGAGTACCAGCCGGTCTTGCGCCGGATCATCGCTTCGAATTCGGCGCGGTCGGGGAAATGATTATGCTGGATCCAGCCGATATCCATTGCCTGGCCTTCGAACGTGCGCCCGAACACCTCGGCAAACTGCCGCTGCACCCGCAGCGTGAGCTCGGGCCCGAGCAGGTTCTCGTTGTCGAGCAGGGCCTCGAAGACCAGGCCGAAGAGCCGATCCCCGGCATTCACGGCCAGCGGGATGCCGTGGAGGCGGTGCAGCGTGGGTTGACCGCGCCGCACCAGCGAGTCGTCCTCGATGTCGTCGTGCACCAGCGCGAAGTTCTGGAACAGTTCCAACGCCACCGCGGACGGCAGCGCCTTGCGCGGGTCGCCTCCCGCCAGCGCCGTGCAGAGAAACATCAGCGCCGGGCGAAAGCGCTTGCCGCCCCGCGCCGGATACTCCCGTACCAGATCGTACAGATAGGCCCGCGGCTCCCCATCGGGCAGATAGTGCGGCAGCGCGTGGTCGATCCAGCCGGACACGCTGGTGAGAAACCGTGAGAGATCGCCGTATTCCAGCCGGGGCAGGTCAGATACGGCCATGCAAGATCATAGACGGAAAATTGAGCGTTCAGATCGACGGCCGGCGCGGCCGGCGGCCGTCCAGAGGCCGGAGCGGACCCAATCGGGCAGCGCGGATCGGCGTCGCAGGGTCATTCCCTGGCGAATGTCATTCCCTGCCCAATAAAGGCGGCAGCAGCCACTCCAGCGCGCCGGAGCCCGGCGTCACCGCTTTCCAGGTGGCGGATGGTTCCAGGGTAACACTCGCCAACGTACAGGGCCGCACATCCATGCCCATTTCCGCGAACTCCGGGGTCAGCAGCAGCAACAGCTCGGCCACCCCCGGCATATGGGCCACCACGAGCGGCGTGCTGACCGATTCGGGCAAGGCTTGCACGAAGGCCAGCAGCGCATCCCCCGGGGCGTTGTATAGCGCCTGCTTCGCAAAGATCTCCGGGGCGTGGCCGATGGAAAGGGCCAATACCTCGGCGGTGCGCACCGCCCGCACCGCGGTGGACGCAGCGATGTAATCGGGAATCAGTCCGGATTCCTTGAGAAAATTCCCCTGCATCATCGCCTCTTCCTCACCCGCCGGCGTCAGCGGCCGCGTTGCGTCCGTTCCGTCCGGGCCGGATTTCTCCGGAGAGGCGTGGCGTAGAATCATCAGATTCTTCACGTGCGCACTGGCTGGCTGGTGTAACGGCGAGAGATTTTGCCCCACGGCGAAACAAGGGGCACTTATAGTGCGCAGGGCGCCTTGCTGTCAACTATTGGCCAAAACTACGCCGGGCAGGTTTTCCGAATGCCTCAGAAGAGGCCCACCACGTTGCCGTGCTGGTCGATGTCGATCGTTTCCGCGGCAGGCACCTTGGGCAGCCCCGGCATGGTCATGATGTCCCCCGTCAGCACGACGCAGAAACCCGCTCCCGCGGATAGGGCAATGTCCCGGATGGATACGGTGAAATTGCTGGGCGTTCCCAGCAGCTTCGGATCCGGGCTGAACGAGTATTGCGTCTTGGCGACGCAAATCGGCAGATCGCCGTACCCCTTTTCCTGGAGCACATCGAAGCGGCGCCTCACCGCCGGCGGCGCCTCGATGTCGTCGGCACGGTAAATTTCCGTGGCGATAGTGCGCATCTTCTCCCAAAGCGGCATGTCGTCCGGGTAAAGGTGCCTGAACCCCGGTGATGCGCCGTTGACCGTATCGGCCACGGTCTCCGCCAAGGCCAAGGTGCCCTCGCCGCCTTTGGCCCAGCCCTCACTGACGACCAGGGGCACGTCGATTTGCCCGCAGATACGGCGCAGCGCGTCCACCTCTGCATCGGTGTCCGACACGAAATGGTTCAGCGCCACCACGACGGGCACGCCGAACTTGCGCACGTTTTCCACGTGCTGCCGGAGATTCCCGGTGCCTTTTTCCAAGGCTTGCACGTTTTCCTTTGCCGTGTCGGCCTTGGATGCGCCCCCATGCAGCTTCAGTGCGCGGCTGGAAACGACTATGACCGTGGCCGAGGGTGTCAGCCCCGCCTTGCGGCACTTGATATTGAAGAACTTCTCCGCGCCCAGGTCCGCGCCGAAGCCGGCCTCCGTAATGGTGTAATCGCTCAGCGCCAACGCCAGCTTGGTCGCCACCACCGAGTTGCAACCATGGGCGATGTTCGCGAACGGCCCGCCATGCACGAAGGCTGGCGTGCCCTCCAGCGTTTGCACCAGGTTGGGCGCCAGCGCGTCGCGCATCAGCACGGTCATGGCGCCGTGCGCCTTGAGGTCGCGGGCGCGCACCATGTCGCCACCCTTGTATTGAGCCACCACCATGTTGCCCAGGCGCTCCTTGAGGTCGCCCAGATCCTCCGCCAGACACAGCACGGCCATCGCCTCGGAAGCCACGGCGATGTCGAAGCCGGATTCGCGCGGCACGCCATTGCCCAGCCCGCCCAGGCCCAAAATTACGTTGCGCAGCGCCCGGTCGTTCATGTCCAGCACCCGGCGCCAAACGAGCCGGCGCACGTCCAGGCCCAGCTCGTTACCCTGTTGGAGATGATTGTCGATCATCGCCGCGAGCAGGTTGTGCGCCGCGGTGATGGCGTGAATATCCCCCGTGAAGTGCAGGTTGATGTCCTCCATGGGGATGACTTGCGAGTAGCCGCCGCCCGCCGCGCCGCCCTTGATGCCGAAGCAAGGGCCCAGTGAAGGCTCGCGCAGGCAGACCACGGCTTTTTTGCCCATCCTGCGCAGCCCGTCCCCCAAGCCGACGGTCACGGTCGACTTGCCCTCGCCCGCCGGGGTGGGATTGATCCCCGTCACCAGTACCAGCTTGCCCGCGGGTTTATCCTTGACCTGATTGTAGAATTTCAGGGAAACCTTGGCCTTGTTGGAGCCATAGGGCACCAGATGTTCATGAGGAATGCCCAGCTTGTCCGCGACGGCGGTGATGGGTTCCGGATTCGACTGTTGGGCAATTTCAATATCGCTGAGCAATGGGTGTCTCCCACTTTGTCATGCAGTTGAATTGATTGATCCTTGCCTCACCCCGGCCCATCTCCACGTTGTGAGATCTTTCCGTAACTCTGCTGTTGGGGTGCCCACCGCATTACATGGCACAATACGGATATTACGGTCCGACCCCACCCCGCCTCACCAATGCGGAGAGGGGCGCGCAAGACTGCGCTGCCGGGGAATGGGCACTGCTATCTTCCCACCTACTCACCGAATTACTGCCCGGTTGGAACGTATCTCAAAAATACCCGTGCGCCGCGTCCTTCGAGACGCTCGCGACGCCCTTCGACTCCGCTCAGGACAAGCTGAAGAAGCCCGATTGCCTGAGGAAGGCTCCGAAGGAGGGTGTCTCGCCCGTCCTGAGCTTGTCCTGAGCGGAGTCGAAGGGTGCAGCCGAAGCGAAGGGCCGGGCTTGTGCCCATTTCACCATTTTTGAGACCGCCTGTAGTAGGAGCATTACCCCAGCCTGGCACCGACCTTCAATGCGACGCTACCTGCGAACTCGCCGGCGGACATCTTGCCCTTCCCCTCGGGCCGCACCCGCTGCACTTCTATCTGTCCGTCCCCAGCGGCGACGGTGATGGAATCGCCGGCCATGGCGGTGACCTCTCCCGGTGCGCCGCCACCGTCGGTGATCTTGCGGCACTCGAATATCTGCAGCGTCGAGCCGCCGTGGGTCGTCCAGGCAGCGGGCTGAGGGTTGGCGCCGCGCACCAGGTTGTACACCTCCTGGACGGGCTTGCTCCAATCGATCTCCACTTGCTCCTTCCTGCACCAACCCTCGTAGGTGGCCTGGGAGTCGTCCTGAGCGATCCGCGGGGCTTTGCCGGCCTTGACCAAGTCGATTGCCTCCAGCATGGCATCCACGCCCATCGGGTAGAGCCGGTCGAAGTACAAACTGCCGAGGGTGTCGTCGTCGTTGACCTCCACCTCCTTCTGAAGCAGAATCGGCCCGGTGTCCAGCCCATTATCGGGCCAAAAGATGGTGAGTCCGGTCTTCTTTTCCCCCCAG
>JACZVE010000139.1 GCA_022572825.1 SAR324 cluster bacterium | reverse complement strand
ATTGGACAGATAAAGTTCCTGGGGGCGGAAACGCTGCGAGTCTCGCGTTTCTCGCTTGCGTGTCACGCGTTGAAACGCTCGCGAGCTCGCGTTTCTCCCCCAACACCCCCGGCAGGGAGCTTCGCCCCTCTGCGACGCTGGCCACCCGCCCAACGGGGTAGTGCCCCGTGGCCGCACGATGGCGCTCGCCGCGCGCTCGGCAGTGACGTATACTCGGCGCTGCGCCGGCCCGACGAGCGGTACGTCCTCGCCTTGGGCCGTCTCAGATAGGCATACACCGAATTGCAGGCATGATCACGGCCTATGTGTGCGCCGGAGCCGGGGTTGCCGCGTGGGGGAACTTATCGTCCTGCCTCCATGAACACCCTGCCATAATTGACGCGTTCATGATCGCCCCGCCATTAACGACGCTGCCATGATTACACTCAATCACGGATTGTCCGGATACGTGTGCGGCCGAGTGGTGATGCCGCTGCTGAAGCGGCGCTCGCCCCTGTCCGAGCGCGCGATGGGCTGGGCGTTCTTCCTGGGTGCAATGCTGCCCGACGTGGACATCCTCACCCGGCTCGTGGGGCGCCCGGTATATTTCGCGGACGCCTGGTACGCCCACCGCCACGCCTCCCACTCCATCCTGGGCACCCTGACGCTGGCCGCCCTGGTGGGGGCGTTGCTGCTCCGGCTGTTCGCCCGATCGCAGGCCTGTGCCCGGGGGCGGTCGTACGCGTGGCTGGTGGGCTGCCTGTGGTGCGGAGGCCTGCTGCACATCCTGGGCGATCTGTACACGCCGGGTCGGCCGCTTCCCGTGCTGTGGCCATGGCCGGGTACGTACGGGGCCTGGCGCCATATCGGCTGGTTTTCTCCCTACCTGCTCTGGCTGTTTCTTGCTACCCTCGCCATTGGCTGGGCCGCCGGCGCATTGCCGTGGCGCTGGGCCAGCCTACGGCGCTGGGAGGGCCTGCGGCGCTGGGCGCCGCCGCGGGCGTTGCGGAACGCATCGGTCTGGCTGCTGTATTGTCTGGCGGCCTACCGCTGGATCGATTTCATGCTCACCTCGCGCTACGAGTCGTGGAGCCAATGGGAGGCGTACCACCTGACGCTGCTCCCCGAGGCGATGATATTCCCGGTGACTCGCGGCGTCGGCCTGATGTGGCGTTTGTTCACGGGATGAGCGTCCCCCGCCGCGGTGCGGCGACCGCACCCCGAAGCCCGAACACGACTTACCGGCATCAAATTGTCGCATTGGGCGGCGTAATGAACCAATCGCACTCGCTTTTGGTCATTGAATAAAACGGGTGGTGGCCTTAGAATTAAAGGAGAATTGGTACGAATTCTCCGACGACGTCACCCGCAGCACGGCGTTAACACGTCTGCCGGCCTCAGGCCGGTGACCCGTTATCCGTATCAAGGGCACGTGCTCAGTCTCGCACTCGCACACCGTCACCGCACACAAGACTCTCCAAGGAGCCCTCAATGAGGATCTGGAACCGCTCACCCCTTTTCATGGGAATGATCACCGTCCTGGCGCTGTTGCTGCTGAACGGCAACGCGGCGCCGCTCAATGCGCAAACCGATGCCGAAACGCGCGAGGCGATCCAGATGCTGGTGAAAGCATCCAAGGCCCGCGCCGCCATCGTCAAAATGGTCAGCCCTGCCGTCGTGCACATCAGCGTGGAAAAGACGGTAAAGAACAATAGCCAGCAAGGTGGCGCGCCGGACATGTTCGACGACGAGTTCTTCCGGCGCTTCTTCGCTCCCCGGCTGCCGATTCCACCGCGCGAATTCAAGCAACGCGGCCTGGGTTCGGGCTCCATCGTGGATGCGCGCGGATACATCCTCACCAACAACCACGTCATCGAGGATGCGGACCGCATCCTGGTCAAGCTGAAAGACGGCCGCGAGATCGAAGCCAAGCTCATCGGCGCGGACCCGAAAACCGATCTGGCCGTGCTGCAGATCCAGGCCGACAACCTGCCGCTGGTCAAGCTGGGCGATTCCGACCTCCTGGAAGTGGGGGAAACGGTGATTGCGATCGGCAATCCCTACGGGCTGGAGCAGACCGTCACCCAGGGCATCGTGAGCGCCAAGGGGCGCTCCCAGGTCGGTCTTACCGACTATGAGGACTTCATTCAGACCGACGCCTCCATCAACCCGGGCAACAGCGGCGGCCCGCTGATCAACCTGAAGGGCGAGGTGGTGGGCGTAAATACGTTCATTTTCAGCCGCTCCGGGGGCAGCGTCGGAATCGGCTTCTCGATTCCCATCAACATGGCCAAAGAGGTCATGCGCTCCCTGATCGAGACGGGCAAGGTCACGCGGGGATTTCTGGGCGTCGTCATCCAGGACGTGACGCAGGAGTTGGCCGATGCCCTGAAGGTGGAGGTCAATGGCGGCGTGTTGATCGCCAACGTCGGCCCCAGCACGCCGGCCGGCCGCTCCGGAGTTCAACAGGGCGATATCATCACCCGCTTCAACGGAAGAGAGGTGAAAACGTCCAACGCGCTGCGCAATGCCGTGGCCGCCGTCAAGCCCGGCGTGACCGTACCCGTGGACATTCTGCGCGAAGGCAAGCCCATGCGCCTGCGGGTCACCATCGGCGAGCAGCCCACCGACATGCGTGCCGCGATCGAGGATCGCGGCAAGGGCGGCGGAAGGCCGGGCGGTGCCGGCCGGCCGGAAGAGGCGCTAGGCCTGCAGGTGGAGACACTGTCTCCGGAGCTGGCCGGCCGGTTGGGATACGACGGACTGCGGGGCGTGGTGATCGCGCAGGTTGCGCCGAACAGCCCGGCTGCCGAAGCGGGTTTGCGGCAGCGAGCGTTGATCGAGAAGGTAAACCGCGAAAGTATCCACAACGTGCAGCAGTTCCGTACCGTCATCAGCAAGACGCCCAGCGGGTCGTCCATCCTGCTGCTGGTGCGCCTCGGGAACTCCAACCAGTTCGTGGTGATCAAGAAGCCGTAATTCGCGCTGCTCGCTAGCCTCGCGCCTCGGGCGGGCTTCAGGAAACGGCCTGCCCGGAGCGCTCCCGGTTGGCCAGTATCGCGCCCAGCAGATAAGCGAGCACTCCCAGGCTGATGAGAATATCGGCGAGATTGTTGACGAAGAAGCTGAGCGAGTAGAAGCGGAAGTGCAGATAGTCGGTGACCGTGCCGAACACGGCCCGGTCGATGAGATTGCCGATCGCTCCCGGCAGAATGAGGACGAATGCGAATTCAGACGGCAGGTTCATCGTGCCCCGATGGCGCAGCCAATAGTAGGCCAGCAGTGCCACCGCAACGATCGATATCGATACCAGCAACGGCACCCTCACGTTGTCGCTGATGTCGCCCAGAAAGCTGAAGCTGACGCCACGGTTTTCCACATGGGTCAGTTCCAGCAGGTTGGGGATGAGGGAGGTCGCATGGTGCAGGGGAATGGCTGCGCGCACCCATACCTTGCCCCCTTGATCCAGGAGCAGCAGGACGCCCATCACGGTGAACAGGAACCTCAGCGACCTCGCCATGTGCCGCAATCCTCGTTAGACTTTGCCCAGCGCTCCGCGCGCCGGTCGAAGGCCACTCACGATATAGTGCACCCCGTAGCGGCGCAAGCCCTCAGTGGTTCCCCGCGCGGCGGTTTGCCAAGATGTTGCGGAATCGCCTATGATCAGCGGTGCGCAGGATGCGGAGATCGCACGGAAACAGTCCGCAGATTCCATTGTGCCGCTCGCCGACATACCCTGATATTCGTCCATGACCGTCCCTTTCGACGAATCGCCCGCCTATCACACCGCATCGGCATTCAGTCCCC
Source organism: SAR324 cluster bacterium (assembly GCA_022572825.1). GTDB lineage: Bacteria > SAR324 > SAR324 > SAR324 > JACQKK01 > JACZVE01. Next base: position 3,895 of record JACZVE010000139.1, on the reverse strand, counting down.
GCCTGCGCGTCGTGGAAGCGCACCTGGAGGACCTGGAGCAGGGTGTCGTCCGCGTCAGTGAGGAGGTCCTGTCCGCACTCGGTCTTGCCGCCGGCGATGCGATCCTGATCGAAGGAGAGCGCCAGAGCCTGGCGCGGGTGTGGCCGTTGCGACCGGACGACGACCGGCGCGCCGTGATTCAGCTGGACGGGCTGACGCGGGAGAACGCACTCGTCAGCCTGGACGAGCGGATCCGGGTTGCCCATCACGAGGTAACGCCAGCGATGACCGTTTTGCTGGCCCCGGTGGAACGCATCTCCCTCGGTCCGTCCGAAGTGGGCCGCATCCGCGCCTTCCTGTCCGGGAGGGTGCTAATGAAGGGGGACAAGATAAACGTGCCCCTGTTTTCCCGCAGAAGTACGCAGTTCCTCGTGTCCGCGTTCGAGCCGGAAAGCCCGGGCTGCATTTCCGGTGCGCACACCGACGTGCGCATTCAGGAGCAGATGCGCGCTCCGGCGCAGCCCGCCTACACGGTCAAGTATGAGGACATCGGGGGGCTGGATGCGGAGCTGCAGCGCCTCCGGGAGATGATCGAGCTGCCCATGAAATACCCCGAGCTGTTTGCCCAGTTGCGTATCGAACCGCCAAAGGGCGTGCTGCTCTACGGCCCGCCGGGCACGGGAAAGACCACCATCGCCAGAGCCATCGCCAGCGAGGTCAAGGCCAACTTTACACGCATCAACGGCCCGGAGATCATCCACAAGTTCTACGGGGAAAGCGAGGCCAAGCTCCGGGAGTTGTTCGAGGAGGCGCAGCGCAAGGCGCCCAGTGTCATCTTCATCGACGAAATCGACGCCATCGCGCCCAAGCGCTCCGAGGTGACCGGCGAAGTGGAAAAACGGGTGGTGGCCCAACTGCTGGCGCTGATGGATGGCATGGTTTCCCGCGGGGAGGTGGTCGTAATCGGGGCCACCAACATGCCCGAGCTGCTGGACCACGCCCTGCGCCGCCCAGGGCGATTCGACCGCGAGGTGGCCGTGAGAGTGCCCAACCGGCCGGGACGGCTGCAGATTCTCAAGATCCATTCCCGCGGCATGCCGATGGCAGAGGATGTCGATCTGGAGCGTCTGGCCGAGGTCACCCATGGATTTGTCGGGGCGGATCTGGAGGTGCTGTGCAAGGAGGCGGGCATGCACGCCTTGCAGGATCTGCTCAAGCGCGAGGATTTCGCCGACAGGGAAATTACCGAACTGGCGCAGGAGACCCGCTTGGAGATGCGGCACTTCCTCGAGGCCCTGAAAGGGATCGAGCCGACCGCGACGCGCGAGTTTTTTGCCGAGCGTCCCAACGTGCACTGGGAGGACGTGGGCGGATTGCACGCGGCCAAGGGCTTGCTGCGCTCCACGGTGGAACTGCCCCGGCGCTTTCCCCGCCTGTACAAGGCGGCGGGCAGCCATGCCCCCAATGGCGTTCTGCTCACCGGTCCGCCCGGCTCCGGCAAGACCTTGCTGGTGAGGGCGCTGGCCACGGAAAGCGGGTTCAATTTCATCACCGTCGATTCCGCCAGCCTGTTTTCCAAATGGGTGGGGGAATCGGAAAAGGCGCTGCGCCAGGTATTCCTCAAGGCCAAGCAGGCCTCTCCGTGTATATTGTTCTTCGACGGGCTTGACACGATCTTTCCCCGGCGCGAGGGATTCGCGGAGTTCGCCGGCCGGGAACGCCTGATCGGTCAGTTTATCGGGGAACTGGACGGTATGGACGTGTTCAGCGACGTGATCGTGGTGGGCGCCAGCAACCGTCCGGATCTGGTGGACCCTGCTTTGCTCAGCCCCGGGCGGCTGGGCATCGTCATCGAACTGGAACCGCCGAGCGCGGAGGAACGCGCGGAAATCCTGGCCGTCCACCTGCGCAAACTCCCGCTCTCCGAGCCGCTCGACTACCGGCTGCTGGCGGAACGCACCGAGGGCATGGGTGGTGCGGAGCTGGCACTGCTTTGCCAGCGTGCAGCCTTCGGGCGCTTGCAATCGTTCATCGCCCAGCATGGCACGGCCGCCGAATCCCACGCACAAGCGTTCGCGCTGTGCACCGCGGACGTGCTGGGCGCCTTGAAGACGACAGCGGCCACCGCCGAACCGCGGGTGGACGACGCGCCGCTTCCTGATCCACGTCGTATCGCCGGGCAGGAGCCATGAAACGGCTGTTGTTCTTCATCGCATTCATGTCCCTCGCCACGGCTGCACTGATTCTGCTGCTTGTAGACGAGCCCATCGGACCCGCGCAGCGCCAGACCGCCGTGAAAGAGGCGATCAATGTGCTGAACCTGCGCACCGTCGCCGTGCAACAGATGGAAGGCAACCGGGTGCGGTGGGAGCTGTGGGCGGAGCGGGCCACTTTCGACGAGGACACCAATTCCGCCGAACTGGAGCGGGTGCGGTTCAACGTCTACGCAACGGACGGGGAGCGGCCCATCCGCACCCTGCTGAAGGGCCAAGCCGGGCATGCCTATCTGGATGGTCGCCCAGGGGCCTTGGTGTTGCAGGACGATGTCTTGCTCCTCCGGGGAGGGGAAATGGAGATCCGCACGCAACGGATCGAGTACGACCCCGAAGCCCGGATCATTCGTGCGCCCGCCCACGTGCGCGTCAAGACTCCAACGGGCATACACGAGGGAGACTCGATGCAATACTGGCTGGACGAGGAGAAAATCGTCTTTTCCGGCCCGGTATGGATGCAGTGACGCGTCGCTCCCCTGCAGCCGGCGGAACCGCAACGCCCGCTTCGGCCTTCCGATCGTAACGGGCCAATAGAAGCTCACCCCCCGGCCCCCTCTCCTTTGAAACGGAGAGGGGGAGCTACCTATGCGTGTACCCGGGTAATGCCGGCCTGTTCGCCCCTCTCCTGTCGTAAAGACATCGCGGAGAGGGGCAGCCTCCCCCCTTTCCGTCTTCGTTTTTCCCTTGGCCCCAGCAACCCGCAATCCCCTTTCCCACTTTGATCTGTTAGACTTTGCCCCGCCGTCTACCTGAAGGGGGCAGCCGTGGAAGGCCCGAAATGCCAGCACGAGAATTCACACGCGTTCGGCAGCGCCATAACGACGAAGTGATGGAGTTGACCGGTGATCGACATCAACGGAATGGCCCATGTAATCCTCACCGTCCGTCAATTCGAAAGGGCGCGTGAATTTTATTGCGCCCTTTTGCCGAATTTCGGCATGACCCGGGTCTTCGATGGTCCTGATTTCTGCTATCACGTGGGCGGCCGGACAGCGATCGGCATTCGTCGATGCGATCCGGAGCACCAGGACGAGCGTTTCATTCAATACCGGGTTGGTCTCCATCATTTGTGTCTTCGCGCCCGCACGCGCGACGACGTTGTCAAGACTGCTGCGCTGTTAACCGAACTCGATGCGACAATCGTCCGAGGCCCGGAAGAGCGTGACTGGGCGCCCGGCTATTACTATGTGTTGTTTGAGGACCCGGACGGAATTCGGCTTGAGATCAATCATATCCCCGGCAGGGGCTTGCTCAAGGACGGGGAGAGTTTCGGCTCTGGCGGGGACTATCAACGCATTGACGGCAAGGATGTCTCCGAACTGAAATAGCCGAGTTAGCCGCCGCACACTCGTAACTAGCAGAAATATTAGCGGGATAAGGGAAGCAATGTCCCGGAAGACATCAAATTCCGAAGCAACTCTAACATTGAAACTGGATCGATCTAAGGGGGTCAGTTCAGCTCCCGATGCGGACCAACACTCAAGGCAATGATCGTGGTTGCCTGCCACGACCACAGTGTGCCGATGGGGGAGCGTACCGAGAAATCGGTTGACCTCCGCCACCTCGGCTTCGGTTCCGCCGTCGGCCCATCGAAGGACAAACCCGGGATTACCTTCGCCGCGCCGACTAGCCCCGAAAAAGTT
>JACZVE010000138.1 GCA_022572825.1 SAR324 cluster bacterium | reverse complement strand
GCAACGGGCTTGCCGTAGTGGTGGCCACGGGCGTTTTCGACCGTGGGCACGTGGGAGACGCCCAACCCCAACAGAAAACGTCCGCCGGACAGCTTCGCCAAGGTGTACTGGCCCTGCTTCGCCGCCATGGCATCTCGCGCGTAGATGTTGGCGATGCCCGTTGCGACGATCAGGGTCTCCGTTCGACTGAGCAGGAAACTGCCCAGGGAAAAGGATTCATGGCCGCGGGATTCCGGATACCACAGCGCCGCATAGCCCAGTCTCTCCGTGCGCTGCGCCAGGTCGGTCAACTGCGCCGTGGTCAGCGCATCGGTAAAGCACCACACGCCGAGTTTGCCCAATTGCATTGCCTTAATTCTCCTATGTTAACTCTATGAGCGGTCGCGAGACCGGCTGTATCCGCGAGGATTCCCGCCCGTTTTTAGTGGTCAGGCGGGGTGAGGTCGCGTTCGATACCGCCCGCAGGGCGGCGGGGTGAGGCTCTATTCGCCGACCGCTTCGCCTACTGGCCAAGCACTTCTCTGGCCGGGTCTTTTCCCCAGTTGTTGTTGCGGGTGATGGTGTCCATGGCCGCCGTGCGCGTCTCCAGCACCTTACCCCCCGCCTTCGTATGGGGGAGAAATCCGGTGACCAGCTCGTCTATGCGTGGATGGTGGAATTCCACTGCCTTCCAGGCGTCATATATGGCCTGTTTACCCGCCCGATCCTGCCAGCGATAGTGATTGGTGGTCACAAAGGCGACGTAATCGTCGGACAGCGTGCGACGTAGGTAGTAGTACCGGAGAAACCTGCGCTCCGTGTCGTCTACCAGGGAACTATGCGCCTCCCTGAGGGACTGCGATTTCGCCGCCGCCTCGGCGGATGTCTGCCCGGTGTCCTGAGCCTCCGGCGGCGGATCGCTTCTGGCCGCCAGGCTGGCCTTGAGGCGCTCCAGCTCGCGGATATCCCGCGCCAGTTCGGTGAATATGCTCCCGGCCTCTTCCACCTTGCGCTGGTGCAGGGGGATGGCAGGGAATCTGTAGCCGAAGTCGATCTTGAAGGCCCGCTCCCAGCGCTCCAGGTCATTCCCCGCGCCCGGCACAACCAGCGTGCCTTCGAAGCCGAGGAACCCGTCGTCCCCCTCCTCGTAACGCCCGCCTACGACCGACAGGTAGCGCAAATTTCCCGCCGGCGTTGCCAGCACGTAGGTGAAATCGAAGGCTCCCGTCGCATCGCCCCGCTGATCGTAGGCCACGATGGGCCAGATTTCCTCCGCCGCTCCAGGCAGACCGACCTTGGCGTAGCCAGCCGCGTAGCGCCGCTTTTCCAGGTAGAGCGCGAGATCGACCTGGGGGGCCTCGCCCCGTTTCAATCCGGGCGTCACGCCCACGCCCGTCCCACGCAGCGCCAATTCGGGCACCCCGACCTGCTCCGGCCCGGGCAGCTTGCGGGCGTGATACGGGACGGCCGTTGCCGACCTGTCGGGAAGCTGCGCCCGCGTTTGCGCCACGATGAGGGATACGCGCGCCGCATCCTCCGCCGGCAGGCCGCCCGGGCCCTGCCTCAGCTCCGCGGTGGCGCAGGCGGCCAGGAGCATCCCCAGGGCGGCCCCGAGCAGGCGCGCCGGCCGGTGGGGCATGCACCATGTTCGCCTGGCCTGGACGCCTGTGCGCGCCCGGATGGCGGCACCGCTGTCAATGGATGTAGGCATCGCGTTGCTCCACGCGCACTATGGCCGCTCCGCCGCGAACTCCAGGCGCAGGTGCTCGCCCCGCATCAATGGGGCCGACGCGTTCAGTGCTTCCCCCGCCTCCCCGCCAGAGGTTCGAAGCAGGCGGAAGTGGACACCCCACGCCGCAGGCGCGAGGGGCAGCTCGGGATAGAGCCGGTGCACGCAGGCAAGGGCGTCGGCGGCGCGATCGGCGTAGAGCGCGACAAAGCCGCTCGGCGGGCCAACCCCGCCGCCCGCCGCGCGGGGCAGCTCGATGGTGATCTCCGCGGCTCCCTGCCTGCCGATGCCCTCAAGGAGGAGCGCCATGCGATAGGCCTCCGGCGTGTCCACGTCCGTCAGGGGGTGCCCGCGCCCCTCCTGCACATCCTCTGCGACGGGAATGATGCGGGTCGGTTCGCCTTCACAGAGAAACATCGGGCGCCGGCCCCCTTCGGCTACAAGCCGCTCCAGCTTGGGCAGCAGCTCCAGCGAGTAGGCGGCCGTGAGCGCATTGGCGAACCCCTCATGCTCGTAGAGGCAAGCCCGATGGCCTTCCAGGGCGTCCAGCAGACGCACCATCCACGGCTCCGTGAAAAATGGCATGTCGACCGGCATGACCACGACGCGCCCGCACAGGCCGGCCAGACGGCGGAATCCTTCCGCAAGACCCCACAACGGACCTTCATCGGCCACACCGTCCCGTACGGTCAGCACCCCTGGCGAAGGCGGCGGGGACTCCTGGCCGGCCGCCAGGGAGAGCACCACCGGTTCAGCCACCTGGCGCATGCGCCCCACCACCCGCTCCAGCAGGGTGCCACCGGGAAAGCGCAGCCGGGCTTTCTCGAAGCCCATGCGGCTGGAGCGTCCTCCGCAGAGGATCAGCCCGCCGCTGCCTTCACGGCGCCAGCGGGTCATCCGGCTTTTGCCAGCGTTTCCGCGTGCCTGACGATGGTTCCGAATTCCTCTTCTGTCACCGGCTGGATGGAAAGCCGCTGGCCCTTCTTGAGCAGCATCATGTCATGCAGCTGGGGCAGCTTGCGCAATTCGGCAAGCGTCAGGGGGACGGCGAACTGCGACTCGAACTGAATGTCCACCATCACCCAGCGGGGATTCTCGGACATGCTTTTCGGGTCGAAGTATTTGCTGTCCGGATCCAACGCCGTGTGGTCGGGGTAAGCCTCGCGCACCACCCGCGCCGTACCCACGACCGCCGTGGGGTCCGCGCTGCTGTGGTAAAAGAGCACCCGGTCGCCCCGCTTCATCTCGTCGCGCATGAGGTTGCGGGCCTGATAGTTGCGGATGCCATCCCAGTGATCCGTGCCGTTGGGGGCGTTTTTCAGATCCTCAATGGAAAAGGCGGAGGGTTCCGACTTCATCAACCAGCAGCGCATCAACGTCGCTCCAGAACGATTCGCAGTCCACCGGCGGGCCGTGTCCACGCGAGCTCGACGTATCCCCACCGGCACGCCGCAAGGCACGATCGCGCCGGGCGCGCAACGACGCGCGCCGCCCGTCGGGCCGCCAATCGGCCAACGCGAAATCGCGCGCCGCCCGACCCAATGAACCCTGGCGCGCGGAGGGTTGCCGTGGCGTACCTCATCCGCTGATCGCGAACCGCCGCTCGAGATACTTGGCGAATAACGACAGCGTAAACGTCAGCAGGAGGTACATCGCCGCCACCGTGAACCAGATTTCGAATGTCGCGAAGGTATTGGTGATCACCTCCCGCCCCGCCTTGGTCAGATCCGTGATGGCGATGACCGAAACCAGCGATGAATCCTTGATCAGCGATATGAACTGCCCGGCCAGCGCCGGCAGCACCCGCCGCAGGGCCTGCGGCAGAATGATGAGCACCATCGCCAGCAGGTAATTCATGCCCAGCGAGCGCGCCGCCTCCATCTGCCCGCGGTCGAGGGACTGGATGCCCGCCCGCACGATCTCGCCCACGTAGGCCCCGGCGAAGAGGGCCAGGGCCAGCACACCCGCGGTAAAGCGGGACAAGTCCAGCACCGTGCCGATGAAAAAGTAGAAAATGAAAATTTGCACCAGCAGAGGTGTGCCGCGGATGATCTCGATGTAAAACGTGGAAAGCGTCCTCACGGTGGGGTTGTCGGCGATCCGCCCCAAACCGCTGACCAGCCCGATGAGCAGCCCCAGCAGCCCGGAGAGCGCCGAAAGCTGCAGGGTCACCACCAGGCCCTGCACCAGCAGGCCCTGCCGCACCACGCGGCGGCTGCCCAGCTTGTCGCCTTCGCGCACCAGGTCGCCGTCAGCCACGGTAAGCGAGTCGGCGGCCAGCGTCAGGCTCGACTGGCCCCCGTCGGGATAGCGCACCGTGACCCGCGCGGTGCCGTCGCCCTCGAGCATGATGCGGGCTTCGCCGTTGCCCTCGGCGAACTGGTCCACCGGGCCCCGGTAAATGAAATACTGCGGCACACGGTACCAGGTCCATTGGTAGTTGATGCGCTGGGTGGCCACCGCCAGTCCCCAGCCCAGGGCGGCCAGCAGGAGGACGGTCAACAGGTGCCAGCGCGCCGACCCGGCTTTCAGGTATTGCATGCGTCCGCCTCGCCGAATTGGCTGTTTTCGGGTCCGGATGGAGCGATGCCACCCGATTGGTCAGCAACGGCGCTATTACTGAATGTCCTTCTGCCAGGCGTCGCTTTCGAACCATTTGGCGTAAATCCGCGCATAAGTGCCGTCGTTTTTCGCCTGGCGCATGAAATTATTGAGCCAGTTGAGAAAGTCGGGATCACCGCGCCGAACCGCCCAGGCCAGAGGCTCGAAGGTAAACGGCTCGTCCAGATGCACCACCTTGCCCTTACCCTTGGTGGTGGCCATGATGGCATTGAAGGGAAAGTCATAGACGAATCCGTCGGCCCGCCCGTTGATCACCTCCAGGACTGCTTCCTGCTCCGTCTCGAAGCTGAGGTACTTGGCACGCGGAATCATGCGCTTGACGGCCTGCTCGCCGGTGGTACCCAGCTTGGAGGTGATTCGGTAGCGCGGGGCGTTCAGGTCCCGGTAAGATTTGACCTTTCCCTTCAGGCCGTTGCGGAGCAGGATCGTCTGGCCCACGATAATGTAAGGATCCGCGAAGTTCACCTTCAGATTGCGGGACTGGGTGATGGTCATGCCCGAGGCGATAAGGTCGAACTTCCGGGTGAGCAGAGCGGGGATGATGCCGTCCCAGGCAGTGTTGACGAACTCCACCTCCACTTCCATCGCCCGGGCCGCCGCCTTCATCAAATCCACGTCGAAGCCCACCATGCGCCCCTGTTTGTTCCGCATTTCAAAGGGCAGGTAACCCGCTTCCATGCCCACCAGCAGCTTGCCGCGTTTGCCGATATCGCTCAGGACGTCCTCCGCCAGCGCGGGTGCGCCCGCAAGCAGTGCTGTGCCGGCCAGCACAGTAAACAACACTACGATTGCGCGTTTCATGGTCTCTCCTTCGCAACTTTGCTGCTGTAGGCAGCTTTAGCATGATCTGAAATCGTCCTTCAGCCCATGCTATAAGCGTAATTGCGCGCGCCCGCAAGAAATTACGGGCGAGCCGCCCCGAGCGCCATCATTGCCTGTCACCTCACCGCGAGCAGCAGGGCGGCCAATAGGGCCATCAGCCAAAGGCCCCAGGCCCAGCGGCCCCTACGCGCGAAGCTCTGGTCGGGCGGCAGCAGTTCGGCCAGGGGCACGCCCGCGCGCCCATCCAGCCAGCGCAGCGCGGCATCGGACAGCATGCGGATGTGGCTGGGATGATGCTCGATGGCGGCAACGCGATGGGGCGTCATGCCGTGTCGCCGCACCTGGTCGAAGTAAGTCACGCCCACCTCGTAGAGGGTCTCGAGGTGATCGTTGACGAAGCTGATGGGGAGAAACACCACGTGACGCGCCCCTTGCTCCGCAAGAGAGGGAATGATCTCGTCGGTGTAGGGCCTCAGCCACTCAGCGGGGCCGACCCTGCTCTGGAAGGAAAGCTCGATGCGCCAGGTGTCGAAGCGCTGGCGCAGAGCCTCCAGCGTGCGGTACAATTCCAGCCGATACGGATCCCCGCGCTCCACGTAACCGCGGGGCAGTCCGTGGGCCGAGCAGAGGATCACGGTGTCGTGAGGTTGCAGACGCGCCCGCGCCAGGCAATCGGACAGCGATTCGCAAAGGGCCTCCAGGTAGCCCGCCGCATCCGGATAGGAGCGGACGGCGCACAGGCGGCCTTCCCAGCCGGCTCCTGCCAGCAGCCCGTGAAGCTGCTGGAAGGACGAGCCGCTGGTGGCGTAGCTGAACTGGGGATAAAGGGGCAGGGCCAAAATTGCGTCCGCACCGGCCGCGAGAATCTCATCCACGACGCACGCCGCATGCCCGGGCAGGTAACGATGCGCCACGTGTACGGGCAGCGGGCGGCCCGCACTGTCCAGCGCCTGACGCAACACCGCCGCAATGCGCTCCGTGGCGGCGACCAGGGGCGAGCAACCGCCGATGGCGGCGTATTGCCGGGTGACCTCCCTGCCGCGGCGGCGGGCAATGAAGCGCGCCAGCAGGTTTTGCCCCCACTGGGGGAAGGGAAGCTGGACGGTGTTGGGATCGCGCAGAATCTCGTAAAGGAAATCCGGCACTTCTTCCAGATGGCGCGGTCCCCCGAAATTGAGGAGCACCAGCGCGGGCTTTTCGGCCCTAATTGAACCAGACGGTCGACCGGCTGTCATAAGGTGGGAAGGTTCTCGTTGACGGGTGCCGCCGTTTTGGCCCACGGTATGAATGGAAGCGCCGTGAATGGAAGCACGGTAATTTGGCACGACCCGGCCGCGGCACCACCGCGCGCCAACCTGCGAATGAGTGGATCATGCCATCGTTGCGCACGATTTTCCGGTGTTGCAACCTGCTGCTGGTGGTGGTTGCGTCCTACGCCGCTTCATTGTTCGCGACCCAGGTGCTGGAGAACGCCTTGGCGGTGAACTCGCCCGCCCCGCTGGTGGCCCGTCAGTCGGCCGACGTCCGGCGCCCGAAGCAAAAGCTGCCCACGTCTGCATTTCAAAGCGTGCTGGACGCCAACGTTTTCCGGGCCAAGCGCTCCGATGTCAAGACTTCGTCAAAGTCGGGCCCGGCTCCCCCCGGCAATCCCACGCCCGTTTCCGACGCGCAGGCCCCGCTGAACGTGACACTGGCGGGCACCGTGACCGTGGGAGATCGATCCTTCGCCATGGTCGCCGACGGCTCCGGCCGCAACGAGAAGCTGTACCGACTCTGGGACTGCCTCCCCGCGGAGGACAACCATCCCACCCGCAGGTGTTCGCCTGCTCAGGGCAAGCTGATGGCTGTGAGGAAGGACCGTATCTCAGTGCGCTATCAGGGTCAGTTGCTGAGATTCCGCATCACCGACAAACCCCTCGCCGGCCGACCGACCGCGCGCCGGGCGGCCGTTCGCCGGCCTACTGCGCCGATCGGCCAGGCCAAATTGGGTGGCGCGGCAACGTTTCCCATCACGCGAGAGGGCAACGTGCTCGAGGTGCGGGTACCCCGGGCGGAGGTGAGCCAGGCGTTCGAGAACTTTTCCGACGTGCTCAAGCAGGCACGCGTCGTACCGTACACCGGCGCGGGCGGCCCGGGCTTTCAGATCCGAAAAATCCGCAGCGGCAGCATCTTTCAACGCATTGGCCTGAACAACTTCGACATCATCAAGGCGGTCAACGGCGAGCCCATCACGACCGCGGATCAGGCACTACGGCTGCTGACGATGTTTCGCAACGAGAAACAAGTCACGCTGGATGTGCTGCGCCGCAATCAGGAACTCCAGCTAAACTACATCATCGAATAGCCACCTCATCGACTACAGGTGGTGTCAAAAATACGCGCGCGCCGCGCCCTGCGAGCCGCTCGCTACACTAGCTCCTCAGGACAGGCTAATAATGCCCGATTCCCTGAGGCAGGCTCCGGAGGAGCCTGTTTCGCCCGCCCTGAGCTTGTCGAAGGGAAGGGCCGGGCTTGCGCCACAATTGCCATTTTTGAGACCGCTTCCAGCCAGGCGTCCGAACGCCCGGGTG
>JACZVE010000137.1 GCA_022572825.1 SAR324 cluster bacterium | reverse complement strand
CCAAAGGGAGGCATTCGATTCCTGCGACCCCGTTGCATGGGACCCGCCACGAGTCATTACAGATAGTTGCGTGTGTCAACCGCCGATCGACGCAGGTGGGCGCCGATAGAGGAACCTGCTATTATTCTCCTCTGTGTTTATGTGCGTTCATCCGTGGCTAATTGTTGATCTGCGTCCATCCGCGGTTGGATCGAACAAAGTCCTATGAGGAGTTCGCATGCTACCCACGACGATTGCGGGAAGCCTGCCCAAGCCAGCCTGGCTCGCCGAGCCACAGCGGCTTTGGGCCCCGTGGCGGCTATCCGGGGCAGATCTCGAACGGGGCAAACGGGACGCGGCGCTGGTTGTGCTCAAAGAGCAGGAGCGCGCCGGGATCGATATCGTCAGTGACGGCGAGCAGTTCCGGCAACACTTCGTCCACGGCTTCGTCGAGGGCATCGAGGGGGTTGATTTTTCCGCGAAGAAGCGCATCGGCATCCGGGACAACCGCTACGAGGCGGACTGCCCGACCGTGGTGGGGCCGGTGGCGCGGCCTGGGCCGGTTCATACCGCGGACGTCCGCTTTACGAGAGCGCATACCGACAGGAAGCTGAAATTCACCATTCCCGGGCCGATGACCATCGTGGACACCCTCGCCGACGAGTACTACCGGGACCGCCCCCGCCTGGCCATGGAGTTCGCCCGCCTCATCAACGAGGAAGTGCGGGAGTTGGAGGCCCTCGGTGTCGATGTGATTCAACTGGACGAGCCTGCCTTCAATGTCTACCTGGACGAGGTGGAAGAATGGGGAATCGAGGCCCTGCATCGCGCGTTCGAGGGAGTGCGGTGCAAGACGGCCGTGCATATCTGCTATGGGTACGGCATCAAGGAAAACATCGACTGGAAGAAAACCCTCGGGGGCGAGTGGCGCCAGTACGAGCGAATCTTCCCGCTGCTCGCCAACAGCCGAGTCGATCAGATCTCCGTGGAGTGCGCGGGCTCCCGCGTACCCATTCAATTGTTGGGACTGCTGGAAGGGAAGGACATCATGGTGGGCGTGATCGACGTCGCAAATACCGAAATCGAGACCCCCGCGGCCGTAGCGGAGACCATTCGCCAAGCCATGGATCATGTGCCCCGCGAGCGCATCATTCCCTGCACCAACTGCGGAATGGTGCCGCTTTCGCGGGCGGTATCGCTGGGCAAGCTGCAAGCGCTTGCGGCGGCCGCCGCCCTCGTCCGTGCGGAGATCGGGGCGGTTTGAACGATCCCCCCGGTCAACTTGTCTCGCAATCCCGATCGGTGTATCGTCCCTCGTGCCCGTCCTGCCACGATGGTCACGACCCTCCTTCGCACCGGGCGGCCAGGGGGATTCTTCGATAACTGCCGGCAGATTGCCGAATGCAGCCAAACCGCTGGCGGATGCGTGGCGGAACCTGACCACGATTGAAAATTTGCCCGACGCGCTTGACTCTCTACTGAATAATACGCACCGGGATAGCGATGAACCGCCTTGAAGGAAAGGTTGCCTTCATCACCGGCGCTGGCTCCGGGATCGGCCGCAGTGCCGCGCTTCTTTTTGCCGAGGAAGGCGCCAGGATCGCCGTCGCCGATATCTCCGTTGAGGGCGGAGAGGAAACCGTCCGCCAAGTGCACAAGGCATCCGGCGAAGCCGTTTTCCTGCAGACCGACGTGACGCGCCCGGAGAGCATGGAACGGGCGATCCGGGAGACGGTCGCGAAATTCGGCAAACTGAACGTGCTCTATAATAACGCCGGGGGGTCGACACCCAAGGACGGCCCGGTGACCGAGGTGCCGCTGGAAGAATTCTGGCGGGCCATCAGTCTGGATCTCTTCGGCACGTTTCTGGGATGCCGCTTTGGTGTTCCCGAACTGATCAAGGCCGGCGGGGGTTCGGTTATCAATATGGCCTCCAACGTGGCGCTGATGGGGTTTCCCGGGCGCGACTGCTACACGGCCAGCAAGGGCGGGATCGTTGCCATCACACGCTCCATGGCCGTCGAATTTGCGCCGCACAAGATTCGTGTCAACGCGATTGCTCCCTCCACCACGCGCACCGAGCGCGTCATGAAGATGCTTGCGAACGATGCGAAGATGCAATCCGTGGCGGATACACACCTGCTGGGTCTGATCGAACCGATACAAATCGCTTACGCGGCGCTTTACCTGGCCTCCGACGAGTCCCGTGTGACGACGGGTCAGATCATTCCCTTCGACAGCGGCACGACGATCGTGTGAAAGATCTTCCCCGCGATGTAATGTCCATTCGGGGAAATCCCGTGGCATGCCCGCCCCGGACGGGAGACTGGGGCGTCGACCGCTGACCCCGAAATTTTGCTGCCCCGCAATGCATCAGGATTATTTTTGCTTGCAAACCTGCATGAAATATACGAATTGACCCTTTAACGCGGTGGGGACACTCCAGTGAGCAACGAGTCCCATACCATTCCCCATCCCAGCAATGGCAATCCCGGGCAACGCTCGGTGAATTCGCAATACCAGCAGGAAATTACACTGCGGGAGGAGCGCTATGTTGAATTTTCATAAAGGCCCGTTCCACGCATCCATCAACAGCGAGGAGTCCTGGAGCAAGGGGTTGCGGCCCTACCTGGAGTATCGGGAGCTGGGCATGGTGAAAGCCACCAAGGGGCAGGTGCAGGCCCACGCCATCCGCGCCATCAAGCCCTGCGAAGGGCCCCTCGGCTACCACTATCACGATCTCGAATTTCAGATGAACTACCTGTTGCGCGGCTCGACGCGCGTGGAGTTCGAGGGCGTGGGCGAAATTGAATTCAATGCCCACGACAGTTGGTATCAAAAACCCGGAATCCGGCACGAGGTGCTGCACTATTCCGATGATATGATGGTCATTGAAATAAACGTTCCGGCCGAATTCCCTACCATAGATGTGGATCGCAAGACGGGTGCGGAAAGCGTGTACGGCTAGCTGAACTCGCAGCCCTATTCGGAAGGACGCCCAGGGATCGGCGCCTCAGGATTTACCGCCGCCTTCTTGCGACAGGCCTCGAATACCGCGATCGTGCAGCTCAGGGTCTTGACGGCATCCCGCCCAGTGACTCTCGGGGATTCCTCGCCCGTTATCACCTGGCAGAAATGATCCAGTTGGGCCACCAAGGGGTCCTGGGGCTCGACCGGCCGCGCCTTCCTTGTCAGCGGATATTGCCATCCGGACTTGCCGGCGTTCTCGTAGCGCCAGATTTCCATGCGCGGGAAAGTCAGGGACGCTTCGGTTCCGAAGAAGTGATAGCAATTCTCGTTAGTATTGAAGAATGCGGGATTTTCGCCCGCCGTGGCCTCGTACGACCAGGGAGAAGGCACCGCGTCGGAAAGGATGATCGTTCCGAGTGCCCCGTTTTCGAAATGAACGACGACGCTCGCCGTGTCTTCGACCTCGAGCCCCCGAACGGCGGCGCTCGTCTCGCCGTACACCCGGTCAATCTCGCCGCAGATGTAGCGCAGGCTGTCGATATCGTGGATCAGATTTATCAGAACGGGGCCTCCGCCCGGGCGGGTGCGCCAGCCGGTCTCAAAATACGCGCCCGGTTTCAGCGCGAGCCAAAGGGCCGAAACGGCCACCAGACGACCGAGTTCGCCCCGTTGGACGATGTCCCGAGCGGTTTGAATGAGCGGGCTGAAGCGCCTGTGGTGGCCGACCATAAGCTGCACGTCGTTGCGATCCGCCGCTTCCACGAGCCGATACGCCTGCTCCAGCGATGAGGCGATCGGCTTCTCCACGAGCAGGTGCATCCGCCGTTCCGCGCATCTGCTGCCCACTTCGGCGTGCAGCTCGGTCGGAGTGGCGATGATCACACCATCGGGTGTCTCCTTATCGATCATTTCCTCCAGGTCGGTGTAAAAACCGCTGCCGAGCTCCCGCGCGAGCGATTGACAGTCAGGATCCGGGTCGCACAGTGCGACCAGACGGCACCGCGGGCTTTCCATCGCGATCCGGGCATGCCTCCTGCCGATCAGGCCAGCACCGATGACAGCGAGTTTGATTGTGTGCATCATCCGCTCCGCCAAGAAGAATCCAGGTCAAATTTCCCCCGTATCGCGCCGCCCCGCATTCTTGTAGGATATCGTCATGGCGGTTCTCCCCAAATAGAACGTATCTCCAAAAAAGGGCCGATAAGGTGATTCGGGGCGGAAACGCTTGCGAGTCGCGCGTTTCTCCCTTGCGAGTCGCGCGCCGCTTCCTCAAGAATGACTATGTTTGAGATGGCCAGGTTACTTGCTTTTGTCTCAGAACATTTCTGAAAGTACTCGGATTGGATTAATCCCATTGGTGCAGGTTGGTGCGATGTAGTCTGACCTGATTGTCCTTTGGGAACTAGATCCACGTCAACGGAGAATATCAGATTGGAATATGAATTTCATTTTGAGGTCGTATTCCGCAATTCCGGAATGTTGCTCGAGGGAGCCTGGCTGACGATACAGCTGTCTTTTGCCGCAACGGTTTTGGGCTTGCTGGTGGGCATACTCGGTGCGTTATGCAAAACATCCGGTATCAAACCTCTCGACTGGATTGCTAGCGCTTATGTTGAAATCATCCGCAATACACCTTTCCTGGTGCAGATATTCTTTATCTTTTTTGGCTTGCCAAGCCTGGGCATAAGAATGTCACCACTTCAGGCTGCTTTGGTGGCCTTGACTGCCAATCTGGGCGCCTACGCCACGGAAATCATCCGGGCCGGGATCGAGGCGATTCACAGAGGCCAGATCGAGGCGGGATTGTCGCTCGGGTTGTCCAGGTTGCAGGTATTCCGATACGTGGTGCTGTTTCCTGCCTTAAAGACCGTCTATCCCGCCCTTTCCAGCCAGTTCATTCTGCTGATGCTCGGCACCAGTGTGGTTTCCCAAATATCCGCCGAGGAATTGACCCATATAGCAAATTTTCTGCATTCCCGGACATTCCGAAATTTTGAAATATATTTTGTTGTCCTCTTGATGTATTTGGCAATGTCTACGATGTTTAGGGCCTTGTTCCACGTCACCTATTTGTACGCGTTTGGCAGAAAGCGCTGAATCATTACGGAGGAAAAGTTTAGCGATGTTATTGCGAGATTTCGGGCATGGAGATATTTTGCTTCTGATCTATGCGACACGGTGGACGATTGCCCTATCCTTGATCGCCTTTGCGGGCGGGGGCCTGTTTGGATTTGCGTTTACCATCTTGCGGATTCTTCCCATCCGGCTGCTCAACTATCTGAGCAGCGCTTATATTCAGATTATTCAGGGCACTCCCCTGTTGCTGCAATTGTTCGTCGTTTTTTTCGGTCTGGCGATCCTCGGATGGGATGTCTCGGCCTGGACTGCCGCCGCCGTTGCCCTGATCGCCTATACCAGCGCCTTCCTGGCGGAGATCTGGCGAGGCTGCATCCAGGCGATACCCAAGCCACAATGGGAAGCCTCTAGCTCGCTGGGATTGGGTATTTTTCAGCTATTGTGGTATGTAATTATGCCCCAGGCGATAAAGATCTCGATTCCCCCAACCGTCGGCTTCCTGGTGCAGGTGATCAAGGGCACCGCGTTGACCTCCGTGATCGGTTTCGTGGAACTGACCCGTACAGCCCAGTTGATCAATAACGTCACCCTGGAGCCGTTTGCGGTGTACTCCGTTATCGCGGTGATATATTTCTCCTTGTGTTTCCCCTTGACTTCATTGAGCAGACGATTGGAAAGGAGGCTGAATGTCTCTAGTGCAAATTGAAAAGGTTTATAAGAAATTTGGCGATCTCCAGGTATTGGAGGATATCTCCCTTAACGTCGAGGAAGGGCAACAGATCGCGATTATTGGCCGTAGCGGTTCCGGCAAGAGCACGCTTTTGCGCTGCATCAACGGATTGGAGCCCATCAATCAGGGAAATATTCATGTCGACGGGGATTTGGTCAATGGGCAAAAAACCAACCTGAAGTTATTGCGGCAAAAGGTGGGGATCGTATTTCAAAGTTACAACCTGTTCCCCCATCTGACGGTGGAAAGAAACATCACCCTGGCACCGACGGTAGTTAAGAAATTCGCGCTTGCTGATGCCCGTGCCCTCGCCCATGAGGTGCTGCGGCAGGTGGGGCTGGAGGATAAGATCGATTCCTATCCGGACCAGCTTTCCGGCGGTCAGCAGCAACGGGTTGCCATCGCCCGGTCGCTTGCCATGCAACCGAAGGTCATGTTATTCGACGAGATCACTTCGGCCCTGGATCCCGAGCTGATCGGGGAAGTCCTCAAGGTACTCGAGTACCTTGCGCAGCAGGGCATGACAATGATCCTGGTGACCCATGAGATGGGATTCGCCCAGCGGGTGGCCGACCGCGTCGTGTTTATGCACGAGGGGCGGATTTGGGAGTCAGGTCCCCCCGAGCAGCTTTTCGCCAGCCCGGAAACGCCCGAACTTGACAGTTTTATCCGGGCCATTTTGTAAACTGTCACATCCCCAACACCCTCACTACCTGCGGTGAATAATCATGCACAACAAAATCTTACGAACACTTTTATGGATGATGGGCGCTGTAAGCTTGGTGGCTTTCTCGATTTCCAGCGTAGGGGCCAGCACCCTAGACGATATCATCAAGCGAGGCACGATAAGGGTTGGCGTGGGCAACGATGTGCCGCCGTTCGGCTCCATTGACGAAAAGGGCAATTTGCAGGGTTATGACATCGATTTCGCCCACATGATCGCAAAGGATTTGGGAGTGAAAGCGAAGTTGTTTCCGACCACTGGAATCAACAGGGTTCCTTATCTTTTAACCAATAAGGTTGACCTGATCATCAACATCTTCGGCGCCAACCCCCAGCGCGCGCAATCGGTTTCCTTCTCCATCCCCTATGCGCCATTCTATATCGGGGTCTTTGGACCGGAGAAACTCCCGGTTAAATCCGCCGAAGATACCAAGGGGTACAAGGTTGGGGTATCCCGCGGTACCACTATGGATCTCACCTTCACTGCTATGGCGCCCAAAGGCACGAAGATCATCCGCTATGAGGACGATGCCACGTCGTTACAGGCTTATTTGACAGGTCAGGTTGATATGATCGCAACCGGAAACCTGTTGGCCGTAGAATATAGTAAAAAGCGTCCCGGGAAGTTTGTACTCAAGTTTCTCCTCCGGATTTCCCCCGGGCACATCGGGGTTCGGCGCCACGAAGCTGACCTGTTGCAGTGGGTAAATACAGCCATCCACTACCATAAGCTGAACGGCGACCTGAATAAATTGTCCTTGAAGTGGTTCGGAGAGCCCTTGCCCGTACTGCCGACCTTCTAGCCGCATACCGCCCGTGCTGGCCCCCCGAGGGAACGGACTCCTCGCCACGGGCCGGCCGGGCCAGCGCGGTTTGAGCTGCCCCTCGTCAAGGACGACGCCGGGGCGGCGCGGGCGCTTATTGGTTATTCCTCGCAGCCGTTTGCAGCGCTTCGCACGCGATTTCCCCGCATAACCAGACCCCTGCGCTCTGTGATGTCAGGCTGTGCTTGCGCTCCCAGGCCGGCATCGCCGCTTTTATACTCAATTGCATGCAAAATGAGGTGATTTTTGCTTGAGTGAAACGCTACGAGTCTCGCGTTTCTCGCTACGAGTCTCGCGTTTCTCGCTACGAGTCTCGCGTTTCTCGCTGCGAGTCTCGCGTTTCTCGCTGCGAGTCTCGCGTTTCTCCCCACCCCCGTCCCCTCCCCCTGCGTGTCCAGACAACCGGGCAGGGAGGGGAGCTTTCTTTAGCCGATTCGTGTTCGGATCGGGATTTCAGCGGTGTAAGCCCCCCTTCTCTGC
>JACZVE010000136.1 GCA_022572825.1 SAR324 cluster bacterium | reverse complement strand
GCTGTTTTTCTCCCTTCGCGGCGACGCCCCTGACAGGCGGCACGTCCAAGGGCGAAGGCAGATAGCGCACCACGGCGTCCAACAATTGCTGCACGCCCTTGTTCTTGAAGGCCGAGCCACACAGCACCGGGGTGAAGTGTCCGGCAATCGTGCCCCGGCGAATGGAGGCGTCGATATCCTCCGGCGGAATTTGTACGCCTTCCAGGATTTTCTCCGTCAGCGCATCGTCGTACTGGGAGATCTGATCCAGCATGTTCTCGCGCGCCTCCTCGGCCCGAGCGCGCAAATCGGCGGGCAACTCCACGATGTCGAACTTGGCGCCGAGGGTCTCGTCGCGGAAGACGATGCCTTGCATGCGCACCAGATCGACCATGCCCTTGAACGAGTCCTCCACGCCGATCGGAATTTGCAGGGCCACCGGGCGGGCGTTGAGCCGCTTGCGCATGCTTTCCAGGGACTTGTCCAAGTCCGCACCCACGCGGTCCATTTTGTTGATGAATCCCATCCGCGGGACAGTGTATTTGTCCGCCTGCCGCCACACGGTCTCGGACTGTGGCTCCACGCCATTCACCGCGTCGAACACGGCGATCACGCCGTCCAGCACACGCAATGAGCGCTCCACCTCGATCGTGAAGTCCACGTGGCCCGGCGTGTCGATTATGTTGATGTAATGCTGCCGGTTGTCTACCTCCCACTGGCAGAAGGTGGCGGCCGAGGTGATGGTGATGCCTCGCTCCTGCTCCTGTTCCATCCAGTCCATGGTGGCGGCGCCCTCGTGCACCTCGCCCATCTTGTGGCTGCGGCCCGTATAATAGAGAATCCGCTCGGTGGTCGTGGTCTTGCCGGCATCGATGTGGGCCACGATGCCGATATTGCGGTATGATTCGAGGGGGTATTGTCTGGGCACGCGCGGATCTGCTCCTCAAACTGCCGGATAGGGGATTACCATCGGTAGTGGGCAAATGCCCTGTTCGCGTCGGCCATGCGATGCACGTCTTCTTTTTTGCGCACCGCTCCCCCACGGTTTTTGAAGGCGTCCATCAGCTCGTTGGCCAGCTTGGCCTCCATCGATCGGCCTCCACGCGACTGGGCGTTCTGGATGATCCAGCGGATCGCCAGTGCCTGCCGGCGTTGGGGGCGCACTTCCACGGGCACTTGGTAGGTGGAGCCGCCCACGCGGCGGGACTTGACCTCCACGGTGGGCTTGACGTGTTCCACGGCCGTCTTCACCACCTCCATGGGAGGCGTCTCCTTTTCCCGGTTGCCGATCTCGTCCATGGCCTGGTAGAGCAGCTTGCGCGCCACGCTCTTCTTACCGCCCTTCATTAACACGTTGGTGAACTTGGCAACCAGCGCGTCACTGAATTTAGGATCAGGAATGATTGTGCGTGGATCCGCTGCCCGCCTTCTCGACATGAGTATTCCGACCTCCTCGGAACCGGTTTTCCGGTCGCGCCAAATTCCCGCGGCGCCCTCAGCTCCGCTTGGTGCCGTACTTGGAGCGGGCCTTCCTGCGGTTAGCCGTCGGTGCCGTATCCAGCGTGCCGCGCACGATATGGTATCGCACCCCCGGCAAGTCCTTGACTCGGCCCCCGCGGATCAGCACCACGGAATGTTCCTGCAGATTGTGACCGATGCCCGGAATGTAGCTGTTGACCTCGATCCCGTTCGTGAGCCTGACCCGCGCCACCTTGCGCAAGGCCGAATTGGGCTTTTTCGGTGTGGTGGTGTAAACCCGCACACACACACCCCGCTTCTGGGGGCACGCCTGCAAGGCGGGCGTTTTGGCCTTGGTCAGCTTGGCCTTGCGCCCCTTTCGCACCAGTTGATTCAGGGTCGGCATCCGTTAAATTCCTCCTCGTCCGGCATTGGCAGCCCGCCGCTCGCAGCCTTGCGCTTCCAACCGACGGCTTGCCTGCCTCTCCTCGGAGCGCGGCACGAGCCCGCGCCGTCGCTACGCCTGTTGCTGCCCCGTGGGAGATTGTCGCACCGTGCCGCCGCCGGCCCAGCCTTGCTGCCTGGGCCTCCGCCGGCAGACACTCCGCCGGCAGAGCCACTCGGCCCGTCGGGATATTTCCGGACCGCTCCGCCGGATGTATGGTGGCAACGGTCAGCGCGGTTCGCTTCCGCGACCCGCGCCTTATGGGGGCTCTATCCAGCCCGGCTGCAATACCGCGGCTACGATACCGGGTTATGATGGCGGCCTGGGACAGCGCGCTGCGACAGCGGGCTAGAACACGGGTCTATTATCCCAGCTGCACCCGCAGGGTTCCAAACCGCAAATCTATCAGCGCACGTAAAGCACCGCAACTGTTATTTATAAACCGAACGTTGACGCTATGGCAAGCAATTCCGCATCCCGGCAGCGTATTTCGCTGGACGACCTATTCGGCAGCGCAGCGCCGATCTGGCTGGCGGGGTTTGCGCTGGCCATGCCCTGGCTGCGATTCGAAGTGGGCGCGTGGGTGCTTTATCCAGGGCAGCTCGCCGTTGGGCTGCTGCTGGCGGCAATGCTGCTGGACGAGGGCGGCTGGGCAAGGGCGGCACGGGCGTTGCTTCCGGCCCTGGCGCTGGGAGCCTACATCGCGGCGATGGCCGCGCTGCGCGGCCAGTGGCTTGGGGCGCTGCTGAGCGTGTCCGTTACCCTATCGCACTTCTGGTGGGGCGCCGCCGCCTATCGCTTTGGGCTGGGGGCATGGGCGTCCCGGGCTGCGCAGGAGGCCCTGATCGGGCTGCTGGCCGCCGCCCTGGCCTTCGGCCTGCTGGGCTGGGCGTTGCAGGCGCTCTGGCCGGCAGGTTGCCAGGCATTCAACTGCGATCCTTCCGCCCTCTGGCCGTATCCCTTCGCAGGTGGCTGGTCTTCCCCCGACCATTACCTGGTGTTCCTGCTCTTTCTGCTGCCCGTCGTCGCCGGGCCCCTGGTGCAGGCCATGCGCGAGCCGCGCCCTCTGCGCCGCCGTCCGCTGCTGGTCGGCCTGTGCGCCGCGGCAGGTTTAGGGTGGGTAGCCGGCGCATCTCTCTGGGCGGGTCTGGTCGTATTGCTGGGGATGGCGCTGCTGACGCGCGTGCTGTCGCCGCGCCGGTGGGACGGTGACCGGCTGCTGCTGGGCGGGCTGGCCTTTGGTTTTTTGCTCGCCGTCGTGTTCGTATACGGTCTGGCGCCAGGCTATCTTGGCCGCCTGATTTCCGGCGGGGCGCCGCCCGCCCCGTTGCGCGTCATCTTAGCGGATCCGGCGCCACGCGCGCTCTCCTCCCTGGAGACCACCTCGCTCCGGGTATCGCTGCTCAATACGGGGTGGCAGTCTGTCGGGCGGAATGGGGAGGGCCCGCTAACCATTGCCGCGCGCCTGATGGTGACGCCGCAACGCGGTCTGACCCGGGCCTACGACGCCCAGCGCGTGACCGTACCGGCCGACATCGCCCCGGGCCAGGCGCGCACCGCATGGCTGCACCTGCGCCTGCCCCATTGGGTGAAGGAAGGCTACCTGGCTTGGCGGATCGAGGACGACCGGGGCCGCAGCCTTCCCTTGGCCAAAGGTTCCCACCCCGGCTTCCGCTTTGTAAATGCCGGCTTTCGGCGGCTTTCCCACGACCCGGAGAACCGACTTTCCCCGCTGGCGGAGCGGGCGCGGGCTTACCGGCGCGAAACCTACCCACCAATCCAGCCCACCGTGGACTCGAACGGAGCCGAGACGATCGTGGGAGAGGTGCTGGACACCCTGTTCTTCTCCCCCCTGTGGGGCGAAGCGCCATCGGGCAGCGCGGGCGTCTCACCCCTTGCGGCCGGGCGTCCCTTTTTGCCGGCCCTGTTCCATCGCTACGGACTGATCGGGGTGCTGCTCGCGGGCTGGTTCGCATGGCGGCTGTTCGACCGGGCCATTCGCAGCGGCGACCGCGCGAGCCCGGCCTGGCAACTGGTGCCCGTGGCGTTGCTGCTGCTGGGTACCTCCGCGCTGTTTTCCGCCGCGCCGGGAAGTTACCACGCGCTTTGGGCCTTCTTTTTGCTTTCAGGTTATGTGGAAGGCCGGCACGCTCGCATTTCTTCCCGGATCGCTACCGAAAGCGCTCCCGGCCGCAGCAGGCGTTTTCCATTTCCACGCCTCTGGCGCATGGGAGCGCTGTTAAGGGGCGACGCAGGACGCATTCGCAGACGATGAAACCGCTTGATCTGATCTTGCAGCGCATCGAACGGCTGGGCCGCACCACGCTGGAGTCGGTATCCGGCGTGGGCACGTTCGGCATCCTGTTCGGCCAGGCCCTGGCGCTCGTCATGCGCCGGCCGTTCCGCGTGCAGCTGTTCTTCAAGCAGATGGAGTTTATCGGCAACAAGTCCCTGGGCGTCGTCATCCTCACCGGCATGTTTACCGGCATGGTGCTGACGTTCCAGACCTACCGCTCGCTGCGCGACTTCGGCTCGGAATCCATCGTGGGCGGGCTGGTCGCCGTGGCGATGGTGCGTGAGCTGGGCCCGGTGCTCACCGCGCTGATGGTCAATGCCCGCGCCGGTTCCGCCATCGCGGCGGAGCTGGGCACCATGCGCGTCACCGAGCAGATCGACGCGCTGTTCGCCCTGGCCGTCAACCCCGTGCAATACCTGGTGACTCCCCGTGTGCTGGCCGGATTCATCATGGTGCCCATGTTGACGGCGGTATCGGACATGACGGGCATCGTGGGCGGCTACCTGGTGGGCGTGATTCTGCTGGGCGTGGACCCCGGCATCTACTTCGCCAAAGTCATCGACTTCGTCTCCCTGAGCGACATCGTGCAAGGCACGGTCAAGGCAGCGACGTTCGGCACCATTTTGGCGCAGGTTGCGGCGTACAAGGGCTACTACACCAGCGGTGGCGCCGAGGGCGTCGGCCGGGCCACCACCGAGGCGGTGGTTGTCTCCGCCGTGCTGATCCTGTTCAGCGACTATCTGATCACCGTATTCTGGCAATCCTGAGCGGTCCGCTCCCAGGCTATGCGCACTTTGACCACCGAGCTGAAAGTGGGCCTGCTGATCCTGGCGGGGATGGGCATCGCCGTTTACTCCTCCGTGCTCGTGACGGGATGGCGGCCTGGCTTGGGTGATACCTACCCATTGTTCATCTACTTCGATAATGCCGCGGGGTTGCTGGCTGGCTCCCCGGTACAGGTGGCGGGCGTCAAGATCGGACAGGTGGACGTCATTACGCTGGAAGAAGGCCGCGCCAAGGTGCAGGTATCCATCGTGCGCCGCTATACCGTCCGCGCGGATGCAACGGCCACCATCAAGTCCCTCGGTATTCTGGGCGACAAATACGTCGAAGTCCGCCTGGGCACGCCGAATCAGCCCGCCCTGCAGGACGAAGAAACGATTCGGTTCGTCCTCCCCTCGGCGGATCTGGACAGCCTGGTGGAGAGCCTGAGCGTCATTCTTGGGGACGTCCAATCCGTCACCGGCGCCCTGCGACAGACGCTGGGCGGGGAGACGGGCCGCGAGCGCCTGGACACGATCCTGGAGCAGATCGTCAAGGCCACCGGCGATATCAGCCGCGTCGCCGACGCCACCAATCGCCAGATCGACGCCATTCTGGACAATTTGGCGGGATTTACCAGCAATCTTGACGCGATCACCGCCGAGAACCGCGCGGGTCTGAAGCAGACCATTGCCAACTTCGCGGCATTCTCAGACGACCTGAAGGAGCTGACCGGGCGCAACCGCGAATCCCTGGAGGCGATTATCGCCAACCTGGACACCTTTGCCGCGGCCCTGGCCGAAGACGGCCCCGTGATCACCGCCGACCTGCGGGAAATCCTCTCCGAGAACAAGCGCAGCCTCAACCACGCCATCACCAACCTGGACCGCTCCTTCACCAAGCTGGACAGCACCATGACCAGCATCGAGTCCATCTCCGCCAAGATGGACGAGGGCGAGGGCACGCTGGGCCGCCTCATTAACGACGAGACGACCGTCGAGGAGCTCAACGCCGCGCTGGCCGGGGTGAACAAGTTCCTCACCGAGGCGGACCGCATAAAGCTCGACCTTGGCGGGCACGTGGAATATCTGGCGGACCAGGGCGAGTTCAAGACGTACTTCGACGTCCGCCTGCAACCGCTGAAAGACCGTTACTACCTGTTGCAGCTGGTGGACAATCCCCGCGGCAAGATCAAGGAGCAGACGGTGATCACGCAAACCGGGGGCGTGACGACGACAACCGAGCAGACGGTTATCGAGGACGAGTTCCAGATTTCGCTCATCATCGCGCAACGCTACTTCGACACCGTACTGAAGGGAGGCATCTTCGAGAACACCTTCGGAATTGGGGTCGAGCAGTGGTTCGGTTCCGCGGACGAGTACCGCATCGGCCTGGACGTGTGGGATTTCGGCGGCGATCTGGGGCCGCACGTCAAGCTGACGGGATATTGGCGCTTTTTCTCCAACGCGTTCATCGTGATCGGTGGGGACGATCTCGCCAGCGACAATCCGCAGTTCCGCGACGCCTTTTTCGGCATTGGCATCCACTTCAACGAGGATTCCCTCAAGTCCCTCCTCACCTCCGCCGCCATCGGCGGCCTCGGCGGTTGACCGCCGGTACCAATCGCACTTCCAGCAATGGCGCGGCAATGCCGCGGCCCTGCCGCCTCCGGTCCCGGCCCTACCATCCCTGCACTACCGTCCCGGCACTACCATGGCCCGGTTCCGAGGGCCGTGACCGCGCCATTCGCGTCCATTGCGAGGTCCGGCCTCGCTGACGATGCGAATTCCGCGTTCCAATTCGCTGCGATTTCTGAGATCAATGGTAGACAAGGGCGACCCGGGCAGGCGCGGGCGGCGGGTAGCGGGCGGATGCCGTTCGCGCCCGGTGGAACGGGGCACCGCTGGCCCCTCAGCGCACAGGGCGGCCAGGGTTTGGCGGCCGCATCAGGGATGGATGCACTCCTCAGGGAAGGGGATGGTGTATGCTTGGCGGAAAACGTCAGCAGGATCTGCGAACGCTCCTGCGCGATGTGTTCAAGGAGCGAGACAAGGCGCCTTTCCTCGCGCTCAATGCGTTGCGCCAGTTCTGGCCGGACGTGGTGGGAGCGGAGATTGCCCGCAGGACGCATCCCAGCCGCATCGAACGGGGAACGCTGTGGATCGCCGCACCGGATGCGTGCTGGGCCTATGAGCTTCAGTTTTTCAAGCGCGAGCTGCTGAGCTCCGTGCAGACCTTTATCGAATCGCACGCCATTCACGACCTGCGCTTCTGCACGGGCCAGCTACCGCCGGCAGGGCCGGATTCGCAGCCGCCGGTGCAGGACACTGCCGTCGACGCGCCGCAGGCGGAGAACCCGCCTCCGCTGCGGCCGGCCCAGAGCCGAGCCGCCTCGGCCATCGCGGACCCTGGCCTGCGGGCGGCGTTCCAGCGCACGATGGCCAAGCAGCAGCGCAATCGGGGCGCGCGTACCCAGGCGCGCAAGAAAGGAGATCCCACAGCCCCCTGAGGCAGGGTGCCGGCGGTCCGCCCCTTGCATTTCCCGAGTATAGCAGGGACGTCTGAACCCTCCAGGGACTGGTCGCTCGTTCACCCGACGAACGGGGTACACGATGACACTGATGGAATCCTATCTCATCCAGCGCAGACGCGCGGCTATCCGGATGTGGGTCGGGTATGCCCTGGCCAATCTGGCCTGCCTGGGCGCCATGGCGGTGATGCTTTACCTGTAGGGCCTCCCACCAGCCGTCTTAATACTACAAGCGGTCCGGAAGTTTCTTGTTGTGGGGGAAGCGGGGCGCGACTCGCAAGCGATTCAGAGCGCGACTCGCAAGCCTTTCAGGGGAGCAGCGCGCGACACGCAAG
>JACZVE010000135.1 GCA_022572825.1 SAR324 cluster bacterium | reverse complement strand
CAGCTTTCCAGCAACTTCAAGTGGGGGCTTATTTCGGCAATGGGCTTCATCTCGCTGTTGATGACCATCCTGAGGTTTGTCCCCTGAACCCCAGCTTCTCTGCCTATATGCGGATTTGAACCGGCTGCCACCGTAGCGGAGGGACATGGAATTCGAACCCGTCATCGGTCTGGAGATTCACGCGCAGCTGGCCACGGAGTCCAAGCTGTTCTGCACGTGTTCCACCGAGTTCGGCAAGCCGGCCAACGAGAATACCTGCCCGGTCTGCCTGGGGCTTCCCGGTGCGCTGCCGGTGACCAACCGCAAGGCGATCGAGCTGGCCGTGCGGCTGGGACTGGCCACCCATTGCACGATCCGGCTGGACAGCCAGTTTGCGCGCAAGAACTACTTCTACCCGGATCTGCCCAAGGCCTACCAGATTTCCCAGTACGAGCGTCCCCTGTGCGAGAACGGCTGGGTGGAAATCCAGGTGAACGGCCAGAGCAGGCGCGTCGGGATCACCCGCATTCACGTGGAGGAGGACGCCGGCAAGCTGGTACACGAGGGCGTGGACCCCAAGGCCAGCTACGTGGACCTCAATCGGGCCGGTGTGCCGCTGGCGGAGATCGTCAGCGAGCCGGACTTGAGCTCGGCCGAGGAGGCGCGGTTGTACATGGAGAAAATTCACAGCCTGGTCACCTACCTGAACGTGAGCCGCGGCAACATGGAGCAGGGCAACCTGCGCGCCGACGCCAACGTATCCCTGCGCGTCAAGGGCAGCGAGGCGCTGGGCACGCGCACCGAGACCAAGAACATCAACTCGTTCCGCTTCGTGCGGGACGCCATCGCCTACGAGATCGACCGCCAGCGCGAGGAGCTGGCAGAGGGGCGGCCCATCGTACTGGAGACCCGCCTGTACGACTCCCTCAGCAAGACCACTCATCCCATGCGCTCCAAGGAGGAGGCGCACGACTACCGCTACTTTCCCGAGCCGGACCTGCCGCCGATCCGGCTGGAGCAGGCGTGGGTGGATGCCATCCGGGCTTCCCTGCCTGAGCTGCCGGACGAGAAGGCCGCTCGCTACCAAAGGGACTTCGGGCTTTCCGCCTACGATGTCGGCGTGCTGGTGGCCGACCGTGCCGTGGCGGAGTTCTTCGAGGGCGTCGTGGCGGCGGGTGCGGCGCCGAAGAAAGCCGCCAACTGGGTGATGGGCGACCTGGCCGCGCGCTTCAACGAGGACAAGGCCGGCCCGGCTGATCTCAAGTTCGGCCCCGACAGGCTCGCCGAGATGATCCGCATGATCGAAGCGGGTGAAATATCCAGCAAAATGGGCAAGGCCGTGTTCGAGGAGCTCTACGCCAGCGGCAAGGCGCCGGCGGAAATCGTGCGAGAGAAAGGGTTGGCGCAGGTGTCGGACGAAAGCGCGCTGGAAGGCATCGTGGATCGCGCGCTGGCCGATAATCCCGAGCAGGTGGCCCAATACAAATCAGGGCGCGACAAGATGCTAGGCTACTTCGTGGGACAGGTTATGAAGGCCACCGGTGGCCAGGCCAATCCCCAAGTGGTCAATGACCTGCTGCGCAACAAGCTGGCCCCGTGACCCCGTTGCACCAAGTCAGTCTCGTGGAACGCTGAAAAGTTCATAAATTATCTCGCGCAAAGACGCAAAGTCGCCAAGGACTTATCCATATAAACATCTGATTCCCTTATGATGACGGCTGAGATCGTGACGGAAAATGAGATCGCGAAAGTTATCGTGGATGCGGCCTATAAAATTCACACGACGCTTGGGCCGGGATTGCTGGAATCCGTTTACGAACAGGTCCTCGCACACGAACTCGAAAAGCGGAATCTCAAGGTAATACGGCAATTGCCCATCCCCATTGTATATGAATCGGTTAAACTGGCTGAAGGGTTTCGTGCCGATTTGATGGTTGAAAACAAAGTCATCGTGGAGCTCAAATCCGTCGAAATAATCGCTCCCGTCCATAAAAAGCAGCTCATTACCTATCTGCGATTAGCGGATAAGCGATTAGGATTGCTCATCAATTTTGGTTCGGCGTTAATTAAGGACGGAATCACGAGAATTGTGAATGGACTTTCGTAACTGGCGTCGCGATTGTCATTCAATTTTTGCATCTTTGCCTCTTTGCGCGAGCATCTACTCGCTTTTGAAGAATGTAGTGAACTACCGACGATCCGCATACTCAGACAGGCGATGGAACAGGCCGAATTGCTCGATCTTCTGCACCGCCTCAGAGCCGGTAAATTGTCCGCCGAGGAGATAATCCGGCGCATCGAGCGGGACTCCTATCAGGAGCTGGGTTTCGCCAAGCCGGACCATCAGCGGGCGCGCCGCCTCGGCTTTCCGGAGGTGGTGTTCGCGGAAGGCAAGCAGGACCAGCATCTGCTGGAAATCTGCCGGGCGCACCTGGCGGCACAGCCCCGGCTGCTGGTGACCCGGCTGGCGCCGGAACGGGCCCCCGGCGTGCTGGCGGAGTTTGCCGGCGGCGCTTATAACGCTACCGCGCGCACGCTCTCCTTCGGGTTGGACGGCATCGAGCCGGAAGGCTACGTGCTGGTGCTCTGCGCGGGCACGGCCGATCTGCCCGTCGCGGAGGAGGCCGTGGAGACGGCCCGCATGCTGGGGGCGCGGGTGGAGCTGGGCGCGGACGTGGGGGTGGCGGGTATTCACCGCCTGATGGCCTACCGCTCCCGCATGGACGCGGCGCGGGCCCTGGTGGTGGTGGCGGGCATGGAGGGCGCGCTGCCCTCGGTGGTGGGCGGGCTGGCTAGCGCGCCGGTGATTGCCGTGCCGACCTCCGTGGGCTATGGCACCGGATTGGGCGGCGTGGCGGCCCTGTTGACCATGCTCAACTCCTGCGCGCCGGGCGTGACCGTGACCAATATCGACAACGGCTTCGGGGCCGGATACAGCGCCGCCCTGATCAACCGTGGGCCGCAGGGCGAATAGGCGGCGTGCTCCCGGGCTCGGGTCGGACGCTGCGCCGAACGAGTGGGCCGGATGAGCGGCACCTTGTGGATTAGGGCCCTGGGCGTGTGGTTGGTAATCGGGCTGCTGGCCTTGGCGGGCAACACCGGCCCATCCACACATCGCTCGGCAGGGGGTGGATGACGAAAACAGCGCCCAAGCCAGGCCGCATCGGCCTTGTCAACCATCTGGCGTCGCGGGCCGCGGCGCTGACCGTTGGTGTATTGCTGCGAGTCCAGGCCAGCCAGCGCCCGCAATCGGTGGCCATCGTGGAAGGCGAGCGGCAATGGACTTATGCGCAATTCAATTTGCGCGTCAATCGACTGGCCCACGTGCTCTCCGCCCTGGGCATCCGGCGAGGCGAACGGGTGGCGATCCTCTCGGAAAATCGCGCCGAGTACCTCGAGCTGACGTTTGCCGCGGCCAAGCTGGGGGCGATCCTCTGCGCGCTTAACTGGCGCCTGGCCGATGGGGAGCTTCTGCACTGCATCCGGTTGGGCACTCCGGGTACGATCGTAATTTCTCCCCGATACGTCGACGCGCTGAGCCGCATCGATCACGGCATCGCCACTGTCGTGGAGATGGGCCCAGACTATGAGAAGCGGCTCGCGGCGAGCAGCGCGGCCGAGCCGCCTAGTGCCGCGGAAGGGGAGGATGGGCTGTTGCTCTTATACACCAGCGGCACGACGGGGCTGCCCAAGGGCGCGCTGATCAGCCACCGGGCCGAGCTGGCGCGGATGCAGGTCAACTGCATGGATTTGGGGTTCTCCCGCGAAGGGCCATTCGTGGGTTGGCCGCCCATGTATCACATGGCCTGTCTGGATCAAGCCATCCACATGCTTTGCATCGGGGGCAAGGTGATCGTCGTGGACGGATTCGACGTGGAACGAATCGTCGACCTGGTCGAAGGGGAACCGCTGGGCTGGCTGGTGCTGATGCCGGGCATGGTGGATCAGATGATCGGCGAGTTGAAGCGGCGCGGCGCCACGCCCAAGGGAATCCAGGTCATCGGCGCCATGGCCGATCTGGTGCCGCGGTATCAGATCGCGGAGGTCACCGGGCTCCTCCAGGCACCCTACCTGAACACGTTCGGTTCCACGGAAACGGGCGTGCCGCCCCTGTCCGGGAGCCGGATTCCCATCGGTGTCGTGCCGGAACACCTCTCCAAGACACAGAATAGCCTTTGCCAGTTCCGCCTGGTGGATGCCGATGACAACGACGTGCCGGACGGCACGCCGGGGGAGCTGGCCTTCCGCGGCCCCACGCTGTTCAGCGGCTATTGGAACGCGCCGGAAACGAACGAGAAGGATTTTCGCGGGGGCTGGTTTCATCTGGGGGACGTGCTCGTCCGTAACGCTCACGGCACCTATGATTTCGTGGACCGGTTGAAGTACCTCATCAAATCGGGCGGGGAAAACGTCTATCCGGCGGAGATCGAGCGTGTGCTGCTCAGCGATCCCCGCGTGGAGGACGCCGTCGTCGTGCGGCGCCCCGACGACAAGTGGGGCGAAGTGCCGGTCGCCTTCGTGGCCCGCAAGGACACCTCGCTCACCGCCGAAGCGCTGGCACGGCGGTGCCGCGAGGAACTGGCCGGCTACAAGCTGCCCAAGGAAATTCGCTTCGTGCCCTTCGCCGATCTGCCCCGCAGCACCACCGGCAAGATTCAGCGCCACGAGGTGGAAAAGTGGCTCGACACCTGAGCGCGGCCTCCAGTCGGCGGGCGGCCCGTGACTGCCCGACACGCTGTCGCTGATGCGGTCTTCCTGCAACGGGGAGTCGCCGGGCGCCGCGGTGAAACATGCCAGTGAAAAATCACGGTGAACATTCGAAAGCCACCTCCATGCACAAGATCCTCGTCACCGACTACCAGTGGCCCTCACTGGACATCGAACGGCGAATCCTGGCCGACCTGCCCGGCGAGCTGATAGTGGCGGAATCCGGCGAGGAGGCCGAACTGGTGAGCATGGCGCCCCAGGCGAATGCTATTCTCACCTGCTGGAAGCAGGTGACCCCCGCGGTGATCGACGCGGCGGAGCAGTGCCGCATCATTACCCGCTATGGCGTGGGCCTGGACAATATTGCCGTCGAGCACGCCACCGGG
The DNA here is from genome assembly GCA_022572825.1 of SAR324 cluster bacterium. Lineage (GTDB taxonomy): Bacteria > SAR324 > SAR324 > SAR324 > JACQKK01 > JACZVE01. The sequence continues at coordinate 2,754 of JACZVE010000135.1, read as the reverse complement.
CTCGGCATTCCCGTTACCTACTCGCCCACCTATTGCCTCGACGAGGTGGCCGAGCACGCCATCGGGCTATTGTTCGCGCTGGCGCGCCGCGTGGCGCGCTTCGACCGCGCCATCCGCGGCGGCGCGTACCCCGGCGTACCGTTCCAGGGCATGCGCCGCATCAAGGGCAAAACCCTGGGGCTGCTGGGATTCGGCCACATCGGGCGCAGCGTGGCGGAACGGGCGCGCGGGCTGGGGTTGAACGTCCTCACCTACGACCCCGCCATCGATGCGCTGCCTCCGGAGCAGGGTCGCGCGGTGAACCTCGACACGCTCATCGCCGAGTCCGACGCGCTCTCGCTGCACGTTCCGCTGACGCCCGAGACCCGAGGGCTCATCGGCGCCCGCTTGATCGCCCGCATGAAGCCGGGCGCCTTCCTCATCAACACCGCCCGGGGCGGGATCGTGGACGTCGATGCGGTGCTGGCCGGCCTGGAAAGCGAACGGCTCGGCGGGGCGGCGCTGGACGTGTATCCCGAAGAGCCTCCCGATTTGAGCCATCCCATCTTCCAGCACGAACGCTTCATCGCCACGCCCCACGCCGCGTTCTATTCGGAGGAGTCAGTGGAAAACCTGCGACATCTGGCCGCGGGACAGGTGAAGGCGCTGCTCTCGGGCGGCACACCCGACAACATTGTCAATCCCCGCTACCGGGAGCACCCGCCGCGCTATTGACGCCCCACACTTACCGTCGGGAGCGGAAGGCGTAACTCTCCGGTTCATGAGGCTCGGGGCGGGCCCTTCGACCTGGCTCAGGACAAGCTGCTGGCGGTAGTCGGGAAAGTATCCGCGGATTACGCAGATGAGCGCCGACATAGGATACTGTTGTTATTCGGGAAGCGGTCCGAGAAATGCCTCGGCCGGGCAAGTAGCGCACAGCTTGCGTGTCGCGCGCTGCTCCCCTGAAAGGCTTGCGAGTCGCGCCCCGCTTCCCCCACGGAGTCGTTTTGCGTTTTATTGACGGTAAGCACCAGCGTTGCCGCCCCGCACTTCCGTACGTGCGGCTGGCCGTGGTATCCCCGGTGAAAGCTCAATGGGGAGGATGCCAATGGAGCTGCGAGGCAGGAAGGTCATCGCCCTGGGCGAGCGGGACGGCGTGCAAGGCGGCGCGATCGCTCACTGTGCGGCCAGGGCCGGCGGCGAGGTGGTGCTGGAGAAAACCTACTGCTTCGTGTGAACGGCGGCCGGCGCACTTGACCTGGAGGGTCAGGAGGAGATCAAGGCGGTGGCCGAGCGGCATTCCGCCGAGGAACTGGTCGTGCTGCTGGGCACGCCGACGGCGGAAAGCAGCCGCCTCTGTGCGCTGAGCGTCACCAGCGGCGACCCCTCGTGGGCCGGCGCGCTGGCGGGCGTGGCGCTGGCGCTGCCCGTGTATCACATCACGGAGGAGGAGGTGAAACGGCAGATCCCCCCTGGCGATTACGAACAACAGGTGGCGCTGATGGAGATGGTCATCGACGTGGCGGAAATCGCCGCCGCCGTCAAGGCCGTGCGCGAATCCGGCGGCGTGTGAATGAATGCCTCCGGCGGGTTGGGGGCTGAATCGCTGGCGAGTCGCACGATTCTCCCTTGCGGGTTGCGCGTCGCGCAGAAAAAGATCATGGGGAGAAAGCGCGCCGAAAGCCTTCAATAAGCCGGGTTCTGTTCAACGCGGGCCCGTGGGCCGGAGCCGCCGCGACCATCACTCTGCGAATGCCGTTGCCGGCACCCTGAAGCGTCCTACCCGGCGGCTCGGCGAGCAACCTTAGACGCCGCCCTATTTGGACTTGCTCCGGATGGGGTTTACCGAGCCGGCGCCGTCACCGGCGCCGCGGTGGGCTCTTACTTTCAGGCCGCGACGGGATCGCCGCCCCCACCTTTTCACCCTTGCCTGTCCGCACCGGGACGCTGCCCGGCCCGTCATCGGCGGTATGTTTTCTGTGGCACTTTCCGTGGGGTCACCCCCCCTGGCCGTTAGCCAGCATCCTGCTCTGTGGAGCCCGGACTTTCCTCCGCCCGCCCGTAATGCGGTGGACGGCGGCCGCGTTTCGGACTTTCGGCGCGCCCTCTTGGGAGTAATTGTACGGGATTAGCCGGGCCGTCACAAGCATGAGCCTTTTCCAATGTGAGATGAGTCTGAACGAGGCGCGTGATTCCAACGTGAAATGAGTCTGAAACTGGGGACGGATCGGGCATCTTGGAAGGATGCTTACCGTCATGACGACTCGAATCAGCACCCTGGATCAGGTGCGGGCATTTGTGGAGGCCACGGCGTGCGTGGAGTTCAAGATTCCGCGACGAGAGGAGCGGCGCGCCTGAATCGGACAAACGCTGGCGCAGTTGCGCTACCGCCGCTTGGGCAAGGCGGAGCGGGGCCTGGTGATCCGTTACCTGTGCCGGATCGCAGGCTATTCGCGCCAGCAGATGACCCGGCCGATTGCGCAGTGGAGCCGCACGGGCAGCGTGGAGGATCGGCGCCATGCGCCAGCCAACCCCTTTGCGACGCGCTATACGGCTCAGGATGCGGCGTTGCTGGCAGAGTTGGATGCGCTGCACGGGACGTTGTCGGGGCCGGCCACCAAGAAGCTGTGCGAGCGGGCTTGTGAGCGCTTTGGAGATCGGCGTTTCGAGCGCCTGGCAGGGATCTTGGTGTCCCACCTTTACAACCTGCGGCGGGGCAAGGTGTACCGCCGCAAGCGCGGCAAGGTGGAAAAGACACGGCCGGTGCGCGTGAAC
>JACZVE010000134.1 GCA_022572825.1 SAR324 cluster bacterium | reverse complement strand
GGGCTCCATCACGGGTGCGTGCTCCAAATCATGATCGGCCACATCGGTTCCCCTGTGCTATGGGGAGCGGCACTTTTTCCACCGCGCGGTTTCACCGGAGACGATACTATTGTGTTAAATCAGAAGTTCATTGAATAACTCTTAAGAAATACAAGTGATTGATATGGTTGCGCTACAACCTCACCCCCGCCCTTCGGCATCGCTTGCGAGCCGCGCGCTGCTCCCCCTCTCCCGCGGGAGAGGGGGATGGGGGGTGAGGTTATCCGACCGCGGAAGTGCGCTGCACCCGCACTTGCACGTCCGCGGGGCGTTGCGCCGCGGCAGGCGCCGCCCGACGACAGGCCGCAATGGAGGCTACCCCAACTGGCGCCGGAACATGGCGAAGATTCGCTCCCAGTTGCGCTCCGCCTCGAGCTTGTTGAAGACCGCGCGCTCGGGAAAGACAAAGCCGTGCTCGGTGCCCGGATGCACCTCCACGGTGGCGTTGGCGCCCTGTTCCCGCAGCAGCTCCCCGAACTTGGCCACCATTTCCAGCGGCGCCCAGTGATCGTTCTCGGCGAATCCGAAGTACTGCTCTCCCTGCAGCCGGGGGATGAGCTGGTGCGGCGAGTCGGGCGCCTCGGTCATCATCCGCACACCGTGCAGGCAGGCCATGGCCCTGAACGTCTCGGGGAACGTGCCCGCCACCGTGAGCACGAACGGGCCGCTCATACAGTAGCCCACGCAGCCCATCGCTCCGCCCCTGGCTGCGGCATCTTCCGCCAGGTGCGCCAGCATGGCTTTGGTATCCTCGAGCACCTTGGCGCTGGTGAGCCCGTCCATGAGGGCGAACATGCGCTGCGACTGCGCCTCGCTGCGCCGTTCGCCGATCGGAAAGGAGGGGCCGCCGTCGCGGTAGTACAGGTTGGGCAGCAGGCAGTAGTAACCGACCGTGCCGATGCGGCGGGCGAAGTCCCGCAGTTCCTCGCGAATGCCCGGGGCGTCCATGTAGACCACCACCACCGGGTGGGGGGCGCCGTCCTCCGGGTGGGTGACGAACGTGCTCATCGCTCCGTCGCGGGTGGAAATCTCCACCGTGCGTTCGATCATCGCTCTACCTCCTGGACGAACCAACGAAGGCGCATTGGCCCTGCCTATGGCCTCTGTGGCAGCTCGCTCCGCGCCGCGGCCGGCAACCCCCGCCACGCACATCGGCTTCGCCTTGCTTATCAACGCTTATCAACCGCACGGCGAAAGGGCAACGCCGCCTACACCGGGGGTTGCAGCCCCGTTCGCTCTGCATTCGCCTGGCGCCTTTGTCCCCGGTACGACGCTGCGCTGGCCGCGCTGGGCAAGTCTGCTTATGAGCCGGCGCGGCTTACGCTCTCCATGGCGGACGAGACCGGTAACAAACACGCTTACACCCGCGCGCGGCCCAGGCGGCTCGGTGACCGCCTGGCGGACGTCCGGTCGCCATAAGCACCCATTGCGATGAGCACCCGTCGCGACCGCGATCCGGTGGATTCCCTTCCTATTTTGCCGGGCCGAGGTTATGCTGGCAGCATAGCCGGCTTGTCCGCAATCGGTCGCTTTCCCCGCGCCCGCCTGGTGCTCCCGAGCGCCGAGGGCGCACGCGAGCGAGATTGCCGCGCCGGCACCTCCATTCACAGCGGGCATGCAAAAGGGCCGGGCTTTCCATCGGCCAGGCACCGCGACAGCCAGTCACCGCACCAGCAAGGCAAAAGAGGTAGGCAATGGCCATCATGGACCCCTTCAACGCACGCGATACCCTGAACACTCCCGCCGGTCCCGTTGGTATTTACCGGCTGGATGCGTTGGAACGGGCCGGCCTCTGCAACGCGGCAGCGCTGCCGTACGCCATCCGCATATTGCTGGAATCCCTGCTCCGCCACGCAGGCAAGGGCTTGGTGCGCGAAGAAGACGTCGCGTCCCTGGCGGGCTGGAAGGCCTCGCAGACGCCCCGCGGCGAGGTGCCGTTCATGGTCGGCCGCATCCTGATGCAGGACTTCACAGGCGTGCCGTCGATCGTGGATCTGGCGGCGATGCGTAGTGCGATGAAGAAGCTGGGCGGCGATCCGCAGCGAATCAACCCCCTTGTTCCCACCGAACTCGTCATCGACCATTCCGTGCAGGTGGATTTCTCCGGCAGCAAGGACGCGCTGGAGAAGAACGAACAGCGCGAGTTCGAGCGCAACCAGGAGCGCTACGAGTTTCTCAAATGGGGTCAGTCCGCCTTCGACAACCTGCTGGTGGTGCCCCCGTCCACGGGCATCGTGCATCAAGTGAACCTGGAGTACCTGGCCCGCGTGGTACAGACCGCCGGCGACGGAAATGGGGAGCGCGTCGCCTATCCCGACACCGTGCTGGGCATGGATTCGCACACGACCATGGTCAACGGCATGGGAGTGCTGGGCTGGGGTGTGGGCGGCATCGAGGCGGCGGCCGCCATGCTGGGTCAGCCCTACAACATGCTGGCGCCGGAAGTGGCGGGTGTGCGCCTGGAGGGACAGCTCGGCGACGGCGTGCTGGCCACCGACCTGGTGCTGCACGTGACCCAGATGCTGCGTGAGCTGGGCGTGGTGGGCAAATTCGTGGAGTTTTTCGGCCCGGGCCTGCGGCACCTTACCCTGCCCGATCGCACCACCCTGGCCAACATGGCGCCGGAGTATGGAGCCACCATGGGCTTTTTCCCGGTGGACGATCAGACCCTGGCCTACCTGCGTATCACCGGCCGGGAAGCCCAGCAGGTGGACCTGGTGGAACGCTATCTCAAGGAGCAGGGGCTGTTCGCGACCGAAGGCGCGCCGGAGCCGGAATACTCCGTGGCCGTGCGCCTGGACATGAGCCAGGTGGAAGCCAATCTGGCCGGACCCAAACGGCCGCAGGACCGCGTCGCCCTGCGGGACATGAAGCGCCAATTCCGCAAGAGCCTCACCGCCCCCTTCGGGAAGCGCGGCTACAACCTGCCGCCCGAGGAGTTGAAGAGGACGGCGCCGGTCAGCACCGGCGACGGCAGCGTGGCCATCGGCCAGGGCGCCGTCGTGATCGCGGCGATTACCAGTTGCACCAACACCTCCAATCCCAGCGTGCTCATGGGGGCGGGGCTGCTGGCCCGGAAAGCGGTGGAACGCGGGCTCTCCGTCAAGCCGTACGTGAAGACCAGCCTGGCGCCCGGATCGCGGGTGGTGACCGATTATCTGGAAAAGTCCGGACTGCTGGCCTACCTGGAGCGGCTCGGCTTCGGTGTGGTGGCTTACGGCTGCACCACGTGCATCGGCAACAGCGGCCCGGTGCCCCAAAACGTCGCGGATCCCGTGCAGCAGGCGGACCTGGTGGTGGCGGCGGTGCTCAGCGGCAACCGCAACTTCGAGGGACGCATCAACCCCATCGTCAAGGCCAACTACCTGGCCTCCCCGCCCCTGGTGGTGGCCTTTGCGCTGGCGGGCACGGTGGATATCGACCTCACCTCCGAGCCGATCGGCAGCGATTCCGACGGCAATCCGGTCTATCTGAAGGAGCTGTGGCCGACCACGGCGGAAATCAACCAGGAAATCGCCCGCTCCGTCAGGCCGGAAATGTTCAAGGCGCGCTATGCCAACGTGTTGGACGGCAACCCGCTTTGGAACCGGATCCCCGTCTCCGGCGGCGGGCTGTACGGTTGGGACAAGGGGTCTACGTACATTCAGGAGCCGCCGTATTTCGAGGGTCTCCGGCCGAAGCCGGATTCGGTGGCCGACATCATGGGGGCGCGGGTGCTGGCGCTGCTGGGCGACTCGGTCACGACGGATCACATCTCTCCCGCCGGCTCAATCGCGCCGGACAGCCCTGCCGGCGAGTACCTGTTGGGACGCGACGTCTCCCAGATTCATTTCAATTCCTACGGCTCCCGGCGCGGCAACGATCAGGTGATGACTCGCGGCACGTTCGGTAACCTCCGCATCAAGAACCTGCTGCTTCCCGGTACGGAAGGGGGCTTCACGCGCCATCTGCCCAGTGGCGAACGGATGACCATTTATGAAGCGGCCCTGCGCTACAAGCAAGAAGGCGTGCCCCTGCTGGTCATCGGCGGCAAGGAGTACGGCATGGGAAGCTCGCGCGATTGGGCGGCCAAGGGCACGCTGCTGCTGGGAGTGCGGGCGGTGCTGGTGGAGAGCTTCGAGCGCATCCACCGCAGCAACCTGTTGGGCATGGGCGTGCTGCCGGTGCAGTTCAACGATGGCGAAAATCTTGCCACCCGTGGACTCACGGGCGAGGAAGTGTTTGACCTGGAAGGGATTCGCGACGACATGGAGCCCGGCGCCCAGCTGACCGTCACGGCCCATAAGGCCGATGGATCGTCGCTCACCTTTGCCGTCAAATCCCGCCTCGACACGCCCGTCGAGGTGGACTACTACCGCAACGGGGGCATCCTGCAGACCGTGCTGCGACAGATGATCGCCGCCAATTAGTACTACTTCGTTAGATCTAACAGCCGATGGACGCAGATAAACACAGGTAATAATTGCCTATCTCCGTTGGCCAGGGTAGGCGACTGATAGGACCCTTTGTCGCGCAGTTGTGGTGATCGTTCTTTGCCTCACCCCCGACCTCTCTCCACGCTGTGGAGAGAGGTGACTTCCGACGAGCGGCCGGTGGTCACGAGGTAATGTTTTCACTTCGGGCGGGGGGGGTGAGGACCCACGGCAGCTCTTATGTAATAAAGTAGTATTAGCGTGGTGACCTGTAATCTCGTTTCTGCATTTTGTTTTTCAAACAGGTTCGGGACGTCGCGACAAGTATCTTAGTTTATTGGACAATACCTCACCCCCCGGCCCCCTCTCCCGCGGGAGAGAGGGAGCACCGCGCCACGGGTTTGCGGTGCCGAAGGGCGGGGGTTCGGATAGGGGCGTCACTGTTCGAATTCGTGAAAGCCGCCGCGAGCGGTAGCGCCTATTTCTGAGGTGGCTGCGGTGGGTGCGTGCAAAGGGTGCGCGTGCCGACTCCCCGCTTCCGCATTGCCAGATCATTCGCGGCCCATGGAACGACGCCCCAGCGAACAACCAGGACGGATGCTTCCGGACCAGGACGCCCCTCTGAGCGCCCGGGAGACCCGCTTCGATGCGCTGCTCGAGGAACGTTTCTCGCCGGCCCATCGCTCTGAGTTCGAACGGCAGCTTGCCGAGCACGACCGCAGCGGCGCCAGCCGCGGCATGGACCGCGATTGGTTGCGGCGCAACCTGCGCTTTCGCGGCGACGTCCCCGATAAGGTGCGTCAGCTACTGGCCGATTGGATCTTCGAGCTGATGGCCTTTGCCGCGGAGCGAGGTGTCGCCCTGCGCGATCCCCATCACCAGCTCGAGGTGTATGCCCGCGCCGCCTTCGAGGCCGAGCAGGGCGCCCTGCCGACGGGGCTGAAGCTGCCCGCGTCCTCCTATCACTACAATCCCGTTTATCGGCGCTACACCGTGCGCGTCGTACTGCCGGAGCGGATCGCCACGACGGAAGCGCTGTTCACGGTGATGCGCGCGTTGCTCACCCGGCTGTACGGAGACATTTTCCTGCGCGAGGAGATTTTCCCCCTCGAGGTCTATCGCGAGGACATGGAGCAGTCCGATCAGGACGTCTCCGTGGGACTGTCCGAAAAAATCGCGGTGCTGGCTGAGCTGCCCCACACCAGCGGGGCGCTGGAGCAAGCGCTGGTCGCCCACGCGCGGATGGTGGGCATCAACCACCGGCGGCAGCCTGAACAGACCCGCAAGGCGTTCTTCAAGGAGTTGCGGCGGGATCTGGAAAATCGGCGCCTGGCACCGGAGCGGGAGGCGCTGGTGAGCGAGGTGTTCGACGGCTACCTGGCTTCCCTGCGGGCCGACCTCTCCGGCGGTATCCAGGCCCTGCTGGAAACGGCGGAGACGTTGAACCGGCAGCTCACGTTTCTTCCTCCCGATGAGGGGCCCGAATATCAGCGCTTGCGGGAGAAAAATCCCCTGCACTTCCTGCGCTCGGTCAAGTTGCGGCTGGAGTTTCTGCTGGAGGCGTTTGCCGGCTTGATCGAAGATTTCGATGCGCTGGAGGAACCCGCCGGGTCTCTGTCCCCGCTGGCCGAGGAGCGCGTGGTGGGCTGGCAAAACGAGCTGGAACGCCAGCGCCTGGCCCGGCCCTACCTGGTGCCCGGCGTGCGCCTCAGCGATGAGCTGCAGCGCAAGCGCACCGCGTTTCCCCTGGAAGTGCACGGACTGATGGCGCGCTTTCCGGCCACGGAAAACCACGGGCAGCTCTTCAAATCGCTCAGCAAGAAGCTGGAGTCATCCATTCATCAGCGGCTGTACAACGCGCTGTTGCTGCTGCGCCACTGGATTCACCTGCAGGAAAGCGGCCGCCAGGCAGCGTTCCCGCGATCTGAGCAGTACCAGGCCCTGAAAGGTCTGGTCGCCAACTTCCGCTATCGCAGGCCCCTGCTGGAATCCCTGTTCGTGCGCATCGGTGTCGTGCTGGATGTCGCCGAGCGCGGAGAGTCGCAGTTGCCCGGTGGGGAGCGCCGGGCGCGCTTTCCCGTGGAGGCCTTCGCAAGGGCCTGGGGGCAGTTCGCGGCACACGCCCTGCTGGCTGAGTTCCTGGCCTGGCGAGGTGCGGTGAAAGGGTTCGATCCGGCACGCTACTGGAAGCAGGTGACGGACCGTCTGGTCAGCCAAATTGCGAGCGGAAACACCGGTGCCCAGCTCGTCTACCTGTTGCGCCGCATACAGCAGGGCGGCGGTGATGGCGACGGTCTGCCCGTGCTGGCCGACGCGCTGCGGCAGAGCACCGCCTCTTTTCGCTTTGCCGTGACCCAAGGTCTCAAGCCGCCGCCCCAAGGCAAGAGCGCAGCCGCCTGGCTGGCCCAACTGGACGCCTGGGCAGCATCGGTGCACCAGGCCCGCGAGCGCAGCCTGCAGAACGCCATCGTGGTCGGCGAGTCCGCCGCGCGATAAGTACGCGATGAGTAGCCGCACGGCCCGCCTTTCGTTCGCCGCCGGATCAGCGGTGTTGGAAGTGCGGGGCCCTTTTCTCCATGAAGGCCGTGACGCCTTCGCGAAAATCGTCCGTCAGAAACGCCTCTTCGATTGCCCGGCCCACATGATCCGCCGCCGCCTCCACCGCGGTCTCCCGGCTGGTTCGGATCACCCTTTTCATGATGCCCAGGGCTTTGCCGGAGTGACCGGCAATCTGGCCGGCCATCCGCCGGGCAACCGGCAGCGCCTGACCGCGAGGGGCGATCCGGTTGATCAAGCCGATACGGAGGGCCTCCTGCGCAGAGATCGGCTCACCCAGATACATCAGTTCCATGGCCTTCGACTCCCCCACCAGACGAGGCAGCCGCTCCGTGCCGCCCCCGCCGGGAAAGACGCCCAGCTTGATTTCCGGCAGCGCAAGCCTGGCGGCGTCGTCCGCGATGCGGATGTCACAGGCCAGGGCGAACTCCAGGCCCCCGCCCATGGCCAGCCCATTGATGGCGGCAAGCGTTGGCTTCGCCAGAGAGGCGATGGCGTTGAATACGCGATGTTCGCGGTCCGCGCGTGCCTTGCCGCCACCGGGGCGCATTTCCGCCGCGAACTCCTTGATGTCCGAACCGGCCGAAAAGGCCCGCTCGCCCGATCCTGTGAAGATCACCGCCCGCAGCGATTCCGATGCCGCGAGCTGGCCCGCACAGGCCGCCAGCTCGTCGTGGGCGGCCTCGCTGAGCAGATTGAGGGGAGGATTGTCCAGCGTGACAATGGCGACGCCGCCATCCTCCGTCATGGTGACGATTTGCCGTTGTGCCATGGGCAGGCTCCTCGTTGGGTCACTCGTGTGTTGACCCTTGGCGGAAAAATGGGTT
>JACZVE010000133.1 GCA_022572825.1 SAR324 cluster bacterium | reverse complement strand
CGAACACGGGCACGTTCTGAGAGGTGATCAGCAGCGGATAGACGGCCTTTTCCAGCGGCGCGGAGAAGAACAGGGCCGTTCCCAGCAGCATGCCCACCCCCACGCCCAGCGCGCCCCCGGCCAGCACCTCCAGCACCGTCACGCCGCCATGGCGAAGAAACACCGCGCGTTTTTCGACCAGTGTCGCCAACACTTCGCTGGGGGGCGGAAGGATGTAATGGGGGATGTCCTGGAGCTTCACGATCACCTCCCAGGCCCCCACCATGACACCGATAAGCAATAGCGGGTACAACCAGCGCCCGGGCTGCAGCCTGCCCGCCGCGCCCCCCTCCAGCCGCTTCGCAGAGGCGCCGCCCGCTGACGGCCGTGCATTATGACGCGTCGGTTGCATCGCCCACCAAGGTTTCCAAGATGCGCGCTTTCAAGCGCGGGGTTTCCGGCGACGCCGCGCGGGCGTGCTGAGGAATCGGGATTGCATACTCACCCAAGACCCGTCCGGGCATGGCAGACAGCACGACCACGCGGTCCGACAGCAGCACCGCCTCGTCCACATCGTGGGTGACCAGCAGCACCGTCTTGCCGTAGGCGCGCCACACGCGGAGCAGCAGCGCTTGCAGGCGCCCGCGGGTGATGGCATCCAGCGCCCCGAACGGCTCGTCGAGCAACAGGATGTCCTGGTCGCAGAGCAAGGTGCGAATCAGCGCGGCGCGCTGCCGCATTCCGCCGGAGAGCTGGGCGGGATAGGTACGCAGGAAGCCCTCCAACTTGAACTCATGCACCAGTTTCCGCGCCGTGTCCGCCGCGCGTCGCTTTTCCGCGCGAGATTTCAACTCGGGAGCGAGCAGGACGTTGTCCCATAGCGTGCGCCATGGCAGCAGGAGGTCCTTCTGCTGCATGTAAGCGATGGACGGGTACCAACCGGGCGCCCGCCCTTCAATCCGTACAGTGCCCTCATCCGGCTGCTCCAGGCCCGCCAGCACATTGAGCAGCGTGGACTTTCCGCCGCCCGATGGCCCGAGCATGCTGACGAACTCGCCCCGGGTGATGGTCAGCGACACGTTGTCGAGCACGAGATAGCGCCCCTGCGCGCCCTGAAACGACTTGGAGAGGCTCAGCGCCTCAATGGCGGATTCCGCCTGCAGCGCTTTCAAGCAAATATCTTCCCGGGATGAGGGTAATAACGGGCCGGGAAGAGGGAAGAGGGCGTTGAATAGCCAGGTGGGATCACGCTTCCTCCGCCGGTGTTAACCGGGTCAGGTTCAACGGGTCTACGACCAAAGGTCGCATCTCAGCCAGCACTTCCAGCTCCCCGGGTGAGAGTAATGACAGGCGTACCACGGCTGCCACCTGACCGCAACCGCAGGGATCGTTCGTGGCAAATGCGGAAAATATTGTTTATAAAAAAGTTGATTGTGGATGCTTCGCTCAATATGTATAGCGGTCAGGTATTGCGACAGCCAGGATTGGGGACGCTGGTGGGTTTACCTCAGGGAATCACTCGTGCAGAGGAATACCGATGGACTTGGACACCAGCAAGCGCATTCTCATTGCGGAGGACAACCCCAACCTGCGCCAGGTGATCGTCAATATCGTGAAGAAAATCGGATACGCGCAGGTCCTCGAGGCCGAAGACGGAGAGATTGCCTGGCAGTTCATACAGCGTGGGGGCGTGGACATCGTGCTGACCGACTGGGCCATGCCGGGTCTGGACGGCATGCAGTTGCTGAAGAAGATTCGCACCGCAACAATGCCCACCCGCGACATCCCGTTCCTGATGATCACCGCCGCCGACACCAAGAACGCCATTCTCTCTGCGGGCAAGGAAGGCGTCGATGCTTATATCATCAAGCCCTTCAGCGTGAACACCATCATGGATAAAATTACCGAGGCGCTCGAAAAACGGGCTTCCTCGTGAGCCCGGAAGCCAGGTCCTGGACGCCGAAGGCTCTGCTGGACTGGACGGAAGATTACCTGCAGGGCAAAGGCGTCCCCACGCCGCGCCTCGATGCCGAACTGTTGCTGGCCCATGTGCTGGGCTGCCAACGCATCGAACTCTATCTGCAATTCGACCGACTGCTGGACGCGTGCGAGCTGGCCCGGTACCGCAAACTGGTGCGCGAGCGGGGACACCGCCGGCCCGTGGCCTACCTGACCGGCGAGACCGGCTTTTGGAACCTCACGCTGGCGGTTGACGAGGGCATTCTCATTCCCAGCCCGGATACCGAAGCGCTCGTCGAGGCCATTGTGGAGGCGACCTGCGCCCTGCGACGCGAGGCGCCGGATCGCCCCTTGAAGGTACTGGAGCTGGGAACGGGCAGTGCGGCCATTCCCCTGGCGGTATGCTCGGAGGCGAACGGCCTGCACTGGATCGCCGTGGAACGCTCTTCCGCCGCCATCGCCCTGGCCGCGCGGAACCGCAAGCGACACGCCCACCTGTTGGCGCCGCGTGGCAACGCTCTTTGGCTGGTGCTGGGCGATCGCTTTCAGGCCATCCATCCACGCTGGCGGCCGGATGTGGTGGCCGGAAATCCCCCCTACATTCCCAGCGGAACCATCGACCGGCTGATGCCGGAAGTCTCCCGCGCCGAGCCGCGCATGGCACTGGAGGGCGGGCCCGACGGCGGCGACTTCCAGCGTTACATGCTCGCCTATGCCGCCGGTGCGCTGCCCCGGGGCGGGCGCGTGTTGCTGGAGATGGGGGCTGAGCAGACAGGGATGCTAAAGCGCGCGGTGGAGCAACTGCCGGCATTGCAACTGACCGAGGTGCGCAACGATCTGTCCGGGCACCCGCGGGTGCTGCAAGCGGAAAAGACCGCCGATGGGCTACCCTAGCGGCGCCGGGCAGGGCGGGGGCCGCAGCCGGCGACGGGATCGGCGAGGCGGGACAGGTCAGTCGATGGCCGCAGGTGCGCTCCCCCCCGCGCGCTCAGAGGCTCTCGCCGTCAAGGTAAATACGGCTCCCCATCGGTTTGCGCTGCCCCTGGTACTTGCCCTGGTATGGCGTGCTGGCGGGCTGGTCCATGCGGGCGAACACGAGCTGGCAGATGCGGCGCCCCGATCGCAGGCGGATAGGCTGGCGGTTGGCGTTGAACAGCTCCAGCGTCAACTCGCCCTCGAAGCCCGGGTCGACCCAGCCGGCGTTCTGCACGAACAAACCGATGCGCCCAATGGAGCTGCGTCCCTCCACGAACGCGGTGATGTCGCTCGGTAGCTTGATGTACTCCATGGTGGAAGCGAGCATAAAGGAAAGCGGCGGAATCACGATTTCCGCCATCGTCAGCTCCACGTAGCGGACGGGACGGTCCAGGTGGATCGTATCCAGCTCGTTCTCGTCGACCTTGAGATAGTGTTCGCCCAGACGCAGATCGATCGAGGCGGGTTGAATCGCGTAATCTTCCAGCGGTTCCACCACCAGCGCGCCACTGTGTAACAATGCGCGAAGGGTGGTGTCCGAGAGGATCATGAATGGCTGCCGCGGGAAGCGAGCAGACCGAAAATGGAACGGGGAAACATGTTAGCCGCCATCAGCGATTGCACCGGCCCCGGGCGATACGTGCTTGGACGGGCAGACAGGGGAGGCCAAGCCGCCGCGGGAAGCTAGCCCAACTGGCGCTTTTCCTCGTCCAATTCCTGCTCGGCTTTGCAGTTGATGCAGAAAGTGGTGACGGGGCGCGCTTCGAGCCGCGCGAATTCGATTTTCTCTTCGCACACCTCGCAGATGCCGAAGGTGCCATCGTCAATCCTCGCCAAGGCCTCTTCGATCTTGTTACGGAGTTTTCGTTCCCGATCGCGGATGCGCAAGGTCAGATTGCGGTCCGATTCCAACCTTGCCCTGTCCGCGGGATCGGGAAAGGCGCCGCCGTCATTCCGCATGCCGTTCACGGTGGTGGACACCTCGTCCTCCAAGTCTTGCAGCATGCCGTGGAGCTTGCCCCTTAACAGCTCCAAATGTTCCTGATTCATCGCGACAACGTTGTTGGTCCCCTGTTGGGCACATTCGCCCTAAAGCTCTATTTTTACCAGAATGGGCGTGTGTTGTCATGCGTCTATTTCCCGGGAATGAATTCAGAAAGCGAACGGAATCGATTGGCCCGCCGCTCAGCTTTAATACCAATTCGCTCGCCCGATGGCGGCCCCATTGCGGGGAACCACCCTGACCAAGCCCCCAGTGCCGAGCGCGCAAGCCAGAGACCCGCAGGGCGCGCCGTCGATCCGGATCGGGAATCGGCGCGGTTTGCAGCGTCGTGCCCGCCCGGCACCGACTTGCGATTCCGCGGCGGCACAAGACAGGAGAGACGGGGCGCCGCGGGAGGCCTGCGGCGGCCATACCGACGCCCCGACGCCCGGCTACCCCCCGGTGGAATCGTGGGAGCGCCGGTCGCAATCCCGTAGCGGGCGGATTAAGGATGCGAGGCGATAGAGGGCAGGAGAACCCTACCGGTCGAGCTCGGTGAAGCTGGGTCTTCGCGTTTGCAAGGTGCTGCGCTCGCTTCGCTCAATAGTGCACCAGCGGCGCTCTGCCGACGCGATATACGTTGAAGCCTAATTCGTACAGCAGCTTGGCATCGATCCAGTTGCGTCCGTCGAAGAACGAGGCGGGCCGCTCCATGCGCTCGTAGATGCGCTGGTAGTCCAGTTCCCGAAACTCCTGCCAGTGGGTGAGGAGCACGATGGCATGGGCGCCCTCGGCGGCCCTGTACGGATCCGGCTCAATGGCGATCTCACCGCCCAGGCCGCGCAAACTCTCAGCGGCGTTTTCCAGTGCCCTGGGGTCGGTGATGGCCAGATGCGCCCGCTCCTCCAGCAGTTTCTTGCAGACATAGATGGCAGGCGAATCGCGCGTGTCGTTGGTGCCCGGCTTGAAGGCGAAGCCGAAGACGGCCAGCTTCTTGCCGGCCACGGTGTCGAACTGGTGGGCGATGATATTGCGCGTGAAGCGCGTGATCTGGTGATCGTTCATCTCCACCACGCTCTTCCAGTACGCCGCCACCTCCGGCAGCCCCTGCTGCTGGCAAATATAGCTCAGATTCAGGATATCCTTGCGGAAGCAGGAGCCCCCGAAGCCGACCCCGGCTTCCAGAAAGTGGCTGCCGATGCGATGGTCCGTGCCGATGGCGCGGCTGATCTCCGTCACATCGGCATAGGTGGCGTCGCACAGCGCGGAGATGGCGTTGATGGAGGAGATGCGCTGAGCGAGAAAGGCGTTGGCGGTCAATTTGGCCAGCTCGCTGCTCCACACGCTGGACAGCACGATGCGCTCCGGCGGCACCCAGTGCCGGTAAACGGCGGCCAGCGCTTCGGCGGCGGCGCGGCCGGCTTCGGTCTCCTCACACCCGATGAGCACACGGTCGGGCTCCATCAGGTCCCGGATCGCCGCACCCTCGGCAAGAAATTCCGGGTTGGACAGGACGGGAAAGCGCCGCCCCTGCCGATTGTCGTGCAGGATGCGCGAGATCGCCTCGGCCGTGCGCACCGGCACGGTACTCTTCTCCACGATAATCGCGCCGTCCTTGAGATGGGGCTTGATGAAGCGCGCGGACTTTTCCCAATACTGCAAATCCGCCGCCATGCCCGCCCCTTCGCCGTACTCCTTGGTGGGCGTGTTGACACTGACAAAGACCATGTCGGCATCGGCGATCACCTCGGGCCGCGCCGGCTCGAAGAACAAATTGCGGCCCAGGCAGCGGGAGACCACCTCGTCCAGGCCCGGCTCGTAGACAGGCAGTGTGCCGGAGTTCCACTGGGTAAGCCGATCCGGGTTGATATCCACCACCACCACGTTGATCTCGGGACACATGTCCGCGATCACGGCCATGGTGGGGCCGCCCACGTGGCCGGCGCCGATGCAGAGAATCTTGCGGATGCTCATGAGGGCGATTGGAATCCAGATTGCCGCCAACGCAACTGTGGGCGGCCGACAGCGGGGCACATTACCGGTACAAATTGGCCTTGTACCATTGCACCGCCTTGCCGATCCCCTCGTGAAAGGGAACCTTGGGTTGGTAGCGCAGCAGCTCGCGCGCCTTGGTGATATTGGCAACGTACTTCACCACCTCGCCGGTACGGTTTTCGCCGACGTGAATCGCGTTGTTCCCCTGCAGCAGTTCCCGCACCTGCCCGGCCACCTCGATGATCGTCGTCCCCTCGCCGGAAGCGATGTTGTACACGTCGTTCCTGGCCCGCTCGAAGCGCTCCAGACTGAGCAGGATACCGTCCACGGCGTCGTCTATGTAAGTGAAGTCGAGCAGCTTGTCCCTGCCGTACACCGTGAGATCCTCGCCGGCCGTCGTGCGCCGGATGAACAGAGGCACGACGCGGTCACTGTCGTCGTACATGCCATAGACGTTGGAGAAGCGGAAGGTGATGAACTCCAGCCCATAGCACTGGTGGTAGGACTGTACCAGTGCCTCGGCCCCCACCTTGGAAGCCGCATACGGGCTCTCGCAATGCTTCACGTGGAGCGGCTCCTCGTTATGAGTGATGGCTTCGGCGTTGCCGTACACCTCCCGGCTGGAGGAGAACAGGACCCGGGGGATGCCGTTGCGGCGGCAGAATTCCAGCGTATTGTACACGGTGATGAAATTGTCGCGCGCCTTCGCGGTGTCCAACACCAGCTCATACACGCGCGCGTTGGCCGCCAGATGAATCACCGCGTCGAAGTCCGGCGGTAGCTTGGCCAGCGCGTCAGCGTCGCACAGGTCGGCCATCACTGTTACCGCCTGCACCGCCTCGCTCCACGCGTTGGGACGGCGATCCAGCGCAGTCAGCTCGCAGTCGGTTTCCTGGAGCAGCCGTTCGCACAGCCGCGTGCCAATGGTGCCGCTGCTGCCGGTGACCAGCACCCTGCGAATCGCCATTCAAGCTCTCCACGTATGATGGCGGTTGCGCGCTGTCGCGCCCCACGCCGGCAAGCACGGTGCGCCGGCAAGCAGGGTTGCGCTCAAGCTCCGAGCCATATTTGCACGATTGCCGCGCGACTGCCACGGGGAGCCGGATGGGTCGTTGGAAGGCGCCCGCGCTCCCCCGCGCGAGTGAACGCGCCAAGCTGCACGGGCAGCGATCCGGCGCCGTCGGCCGCCCCAACCCACGGCGATGGAACCGGGCAGGGCTCGCTGTGTGCGCTGTCAGCAAACGGGACTATGTGATTGAGACCATGCCAACGGGAGAATATAGCGAATAACCGGCCGGCCCGCTACTCTCGCTATTCTACACGCAGGGCCACCTCTTCGGCCCTCTCTCTTCCCTCCAGGCCTTGGGTGGCACGAAGCGGGGATCGATGCGTTTTCTCGTCAGGAGCGGGCGCTCGTTTGCGTCCTGGAGGGGCCCGCTATTTCTGTCCGGAAGGTCGGTGCCTCTCCCGCGTTGCGTGTGTTGGATCGCAATCCGCCATCTGTAGGTCCCCTGTAAGCCATCTGTAGGTCCTTCCCGAATATCGTGAGGCAACAGCGGTCACGAGTCCCGCCCCATACGGCAATGCAATGCGTCCGTCGATGCGCGGGAAGATTCCGATTGCGATTCAGGAGGAGGGCCAGATGAAAGCGCAGCCATCGACAACGAAACGACGCGCGTGGTGGGCAATCATGCCCGCGCGGCTGCATAGCAGGGGCACGCGAGATAAGCCCTTCCTGGCCGCGGTAAGCCAGTTAAAGCGGGCTTTGTGCATTCCGGTCGTCGTCCTCGCCCTGTTCGCCTTGTCCGGGTGTGGGGAAGACGGAGGGAGTGTTGAAACCGAGGCAACGAGCGCATGTAGCGGAGGTTGGGTGACGATCGATAACCCGACGGGTGATCCCACATATACGGAAAACCGTAACTCGGTCAATCTCAGCGGAGAGGCATTCATAAGC